>DASWEH010000250.1:0-8553 GCA_036394895.1 Anaerolineales bacterium | reverse complement strand
AGATGAGTTTTTCAAAATTTGGGATGTGAGTAGCGGCGAGGCAAAAGAAATGACGACTGTGTGTTGTGCTAGCGTCACAGATAAGATAAACGGCAAATGGATTGAGGGTGAGGATGTCAGCCCGGATGGAAGATTGCTAGTCGTTGGACTAAATCAAGGGAATATAGATTTGTTTGACCTGCGCACGGGTAAAAAAATAAACACCTTCGCAGTGAGTGAAGAGGGAGCATTATTTGGTGAAACCTTTAGCCCAGACGGAAGCACGCTCGCCGTGGCTACCACGGATAATTTGCAAATGTGGGATGTAAAAACGGGGCACTTATCAAATACCTGGCCTGTCACCGACGGGTATATCATGACGTTTAGTCCGGATGGCAAGTCTCTGTTGGTAGGAACTTGTTTGGGAACCGTGAACGTGTTGGATGTGGTTACTGGAGAAAATAAATTCACGCTTTCCGGCAGCGCTTCTTGTGTCAACAGTTTTGGGTTCAGCCATGATGGTACCCGTGTGGCAATCGGCTCGGATTCAGGTCCGCTTGAAGTGTGGGACTGGAATACGCACGAAGAGGTGCTCCAATTACCATTTGGAAACGCAGGTACAAATTTCAGGATGCAATTCAGCCCCGACGATACACGCTTGATGGTGAGCGCGTTTGATGCAGATGCAGTTGTGCAAAACACGGTGCGAGTGTACGTGTTACTAACCAAGGATATTATTGCGTTGGCAAAATCACGCTTGACTCGCACGTTTACTTTGGAAGAATGCCAGAAGTATTTGCATGTGGATAAGTGCCCATAAAGAAAATAGACACGCCTGTCAGGATGTCAAGGTAATTCTTGAGAAATAACTAGCTTGACGCGGTAGTATCATATTGATCCGGGTATTCGGTGAGTCCTATATAAAACTTAATCCTTTTGTACCTTATTTACTCCCAGCAATGGAGAAGGGTGGTTCGGAACAGATCCGTGAAGGGGCATCCTTTTTTCAGAAACCGCCAACATATAATGTTGAGCGGTTTTTGTCTATGTTGAGGTTTGATTCCAGGGAAAAAGTGAATGATTTGTAGTGTTATGCAGATCCGAAAGCAACCAAAATTAGTATTTAGCGGTTCGAGTCTGGTTTCTAATGGGAAATCTTAAAAGACAAGTAGAGATTATTTCTTTCCAAGTTAGTTTGAACCTGATTGCCATCAACGTTCCAGCCCAAGACCCGCATTTCGCGCCAGAATAATCGCTTAAGCGAAGTCAGCTAACTATCATTCATTCGCCAAACCCCGCTCTTCTGGCCTTAACAATAGCCTGGGCACGGTCAGCTACCTGGAGCTTGTTGAGGATATTTGACATATAGTTACTGACAGTCTTTGTGCTCAACCTGAGGTGCTCCGCGATCGCTGGGTTGTTTTCGCCTTTCGCCACCAAATCGAGGATTTCCTTCTCCCTGTCGGTCAGCTCTGGAAACATATTTTTAGGTATGGAAAGAGGCGGATTGGCAAAGAAAGCAATAAGCCGTCCAGCAATACCTTGGCTGAAAATGGCCTCACCGTTGCCAACCGCCTGGATGGCACGGCGGATTTGCTCCTTCGTCGCATCTTTGAGCACGTAACCAAGCGCCCCAGCGCGCATCGCCGTGAATACCGAGGCATCATCTTCAAACATCGTCACCATCAGCACCCGCACGCCCGGCTGAGCTTCTACAATCCGGCGGGTCGCTTCAATCCCATTCAGCCCTGGCATCTGCACATCCATCAGAATCAAATCAGGCTTAAGCTGTTCCGCCAGGGAGATCACTTCAGTGCCCGTAGCTGCCTCACCTACCACCTGCGTATTAGGCGTCGCTTCCAACAAAGCACGGATCCCATCCCGGAACACGGGATGGTCATCTGCGATCAGGACTGATAACGTGCTCATTCCTTGCCTCTACTCTCAATAGGCAAACACACGGCGATACGCGTGCCTCTCTCCGAGCTTTGTGTTATCTCGCACGTTCCGCGCAATTCCTCCGCTCGTTCCCGAATCGACCGCAGACCAACACCCGAAGTTCGCGACGCAGGCAGACCCATACCGTCATCCATAATTTCGATAGTCAACCCATCCCCCAGCGTGATGGCAATGTGACAGGTGTGCGCTTGCGCGTGTTTGACTACGTTCAGCAAGCCCTCTTGCACAATGCGGTAAGCAGCCACTTCGACGGCCGCCGACAGGTGTGGGAGCGTATCTGGGGCATCTACCTCTACCTGCAGCCCCTGAGTGGTGCTGTATTCTCGGGCCCGTTCGCGGATCGCCGCCAGCAGTCCTAGGTTATCGAGTGCAGGCGGTCGCAGATCGTAGACTAAGCGACGGATATTGCCCACAGCATCGCGGATGGCATTGTCGAGATTTTCGGCCAGCATACGGGCTTTGGCTGGATCTGTCTCAATCAGATCGCCGATCGTACCGGCGCGCAGCGACAATCCGACCAGCGTTGGCGCCAGATCATCGTGGAGATCACGTCGCAGACGCCGGCGCTCTTCTTCCAGCGCCAGGACCAGGCGCTCACGCGACTGCTGCAACGTGTTTGCCATCTGTCGTAGTTCGGCCGTCAGGCGTACGCCGTGTACGGCAAGCCCAGCCTGTTGGGCCAGGTCGGCCAGAAGGGCGCGATCGGCCGTATCCAGCGCGGCATCGCCGCGTCGCGGAGTGACGAGCAGGTGCCCGACCAGAGCGCCCTGATACGTGAGCGCAAAGGAAATCGGTTCCCCCAGCGGCGCGCCGGCCGCGGCCGCTACCTCGCTTGCGCCGTTTTGCTCCAGCGCAATGGCCGCGTAGGGCAATTGTAATGATTCCTGCACCACCTGAGCGATGGTGGGCAGGACAGCGTCGGACGCAAAAGTAGCCTCGAGACGCTGCCCTAAAGCGGCAATCACTTTGTAGGGTTCGGCGCGCTCGCCGTAGAGCAGTTGGTTGACGAAGCGTTGCACCTGCTCCCGCACCGGCTGAAACAGCGCAGCCACCAACCCGGTGGCTACTAGTGAGAGCCATAGGCTGCCGCTGGCTTGAAAGATGAGAGACAGGGAGCCGACCACCAGCACATAGCCAGCGACGACGAACAGGCTCAGCAGACTATAGACCAGGGCGCGGCTGAGCACTACATCCACCCGAAACAGCTCATCGCTCAGGAAGGCGACCGCCAGACAGGTGAGGGCGCCAACCAACAAAAACGTTCCAAATAACTTAACAGCAAAAAGGTCGGTTGGCACAGTTTCGAGAGAGAACGACCAACTTCCTACCCACGGCGCGCTGGTCAGCAGGATAGCTGCTGCCAATGCCCAGGTCACCTGCTCCTGCTGCGACGAGGCCGGCAGCGAGCGGTAGCGATAGATAAGACTGCCCAGAATGAGCGCAGTGATCACGACGTTGAGGACAATCGCCGCTGCCTCCCCCACCACATCAAACGCCACCAGGGCCGCCGCCGGCACGATGGCCAGGGCGATCCAGCGCAACCAGGCGGGGCGAAAATGGCCGTCGGGGATGAGACCGAAGAAGGGTAGCAGCGTTACCAGTAGCCCAAAGTGGATCAGTTGCGCCGGTAGCTGCAAAAAGGGAACGTTGCGTGCAGTGGCCTGCGCCAGGGTGCCCGTTGCGGCCGCGCTGAGCGCAAAGGCCCCGAAAACCGCCGCCCGTTGGGTAGGCTTGCGCCAGACTAAGGCCGCGGCCGTAAGCCAGGTGAGGCTGTACGTCAAGAGGTAGGCGCCGGTTGCGAAGCTGGCATATCCAGACAGCGAGCTACCCGGGGCTTCGATACCGCCCAGCACCTGCGCCGGCGTCAACTGGCCGGTCAGGCACGGTGCATCCCTACAGATTGTCTGCAGGAGCCGACGGTACGGGGCGATGCCCGGCAGCGCCAGGCTGAGGGCGAGCAGTGTAAATAGTAGCCATCCAGCCTGCGCCGCGCGGCCGGTAGACAGAAAAGCGCGTACACGGTTGATTCTGGCTGGTGTGACCATGGCTCTTAATTGTACGGCAAAAGCTGACAGCCGGGCTGGTCAACTCACGCTTACTCAGCCCGGCTGCCAACTCGGACTCAAGCCATGACGCTCTCTGCCGGAGATGGCGCGCGTTCAGCGGTCGCCACCACATACCCTAGCAGCGCCATCGGGGCAACGGAGACCGCGTGGCTGAGATAAATATTGTCAACGCGGAAGCCTAAGCCGATGAAAAACATGACAGTGATGAACAGCGGGACGAAGCGCCGCCAGCCCGGCCACGTTTTGGCGCCGATGGTGAGGATGCTCACCAACACCAGCCCGGCCAGGAAACCGAAAAAGCCGACGAAGCCAACGATGGACAGGACGTTGTCCGAGCTGCTCGCACCGAAAGCTCTGGCAAACCCGCCCAGAGTAGTCAGCACCAGGCCAATGATCGGCAGGAGGGCCACTGCCCGTACCACCGGGTTCGAGCCGACGGCGTTGAGCTGAATCAGGCCGATGAGCCCGGCGATGATGCCAATGCTCATGAGGGTACTGACGACCACACCTATCTCGGTGGCGGCAGAGTCGTATCGAAGATGGAACAGCAATGCGCCGACGACCGCGATAAGGCTGCCAGCGATACAGAGGATACCCAGTAAACGCGTATTCATGATCTTGCTCCTTTTTGGTAGAAGTGTTTGGATGAACGATGTATGTACTTTACCAAGAAGGCTTTCCCAATTACTAGAGGGCAGCTGCCCAATTTTTGGGAAATTTCTCTGGGCAAATGATGGGAAAGGGTGAAGTCGTCGAAACCCGCGCTTCTGGCCTTGACAATCGTCTGGGTGAGATGCAGCTCGGCTGCGATCTGCTGATTGTTCGACACCCCATTGAGATCGTTCGAGCTAGGTCTCATTGACCTTATTTCTGCTTGTCCCTAGAGGGTGGTCTGCAAAATTCCAAGTTAACCTCTGCAAATAGGGATTACATCTATGAAAACGCTGCCTTTGTCAAGGGTTGTGTGAATAGATTTAGCATATAAAAATATCTCCTAGATGAATCGCCATCAGGTTCTGCGCTAACTCAATCCGGTCCTGCCGGATACATCTATTCGCGGTCCAGCCGCAAGAGTATGTTCAGCAAGCGTGTCGCAATCATAAGACGTATCTCTAGGATACAGAAAATCCACGCGCTTACGCTTGCCTGGGCAAGACCTTCTGGCGAGTAGGTTCGCGATAAGGCTCCTTCTTGTTCAAGATCCAAAAGGTCGCTTCAGCGAGATGACGTGCCACTGCACCCACTGCCACCGAATGACCTTTGCGCAGTCTCACGCGCTCATACAGACGGGTCACATGCCTGTGCTGCCAATGAGGATGTTTGTGGTACTGAGCGGGGCCATTGGCTGCTTCCACAAAAGCCCATTTGAGATAATGGTTGGACTCCTTGGGAGTATGACCATAGCGGACTTTGCCCCCACTGCTTTTCACAGCGGGTACGGTGCCTGCATAACTAGCGAGCTGCTCCGCACTCGCAAAGCGTTCAATGAGACCAATCTCCGTGCCAATGACAATCGCAAGAATGTCTCCCACACCGGGAACCGTTTTCAGAAGCTGCATTTCCTGCTGCAGACAGTTCTTTGTTTCCACAGGCAGTTGCTCGATCACCTGGTTCAGCTGGCTGGACCACTTCGGGGCAAAGATATCGCTCTCAGTTGGTAGCGAGAGATTATATTTCGCCAGAGTAGCATGAACTCGATTCTTGAGAGCCACTCGAATCTTACACAGTGCCATCTGTGTTCTGGGTAACTCTCGTTCATCGCGCACTTCACTGGGTGCAATCCAAACAGTTGGTAGTGTTCCATTCCGTAATAACATCGCCAAACCACGTGCATCCAGCTTATCCGTTTTGTTGACATTGCCCATCATCGCTTTCGCTTTGGCTGGATGAGCCAGCAAGGCCTGGCAGCCAGCTTGCTCAATCTCTTCTACGATCCAATACCAATTGCCAATGCTTTCCAACGCGACTGGTGTGCCTTCCGGATACTCACTCAGGAATTCCCGTATAGCACCTCGCTCATGCTCCACCCGCACTTGTTTGCAACGTGTGTGATCTTCTTCTAAGACCGCAAACTGCGAATAATGTTTGTGGGCATCGCATCCTATGATATAGTCCATTCGGCTGCTCCTTTCTTGCTTACTGTTTGATCCACATACAGTGTAGCAGGAGGGGCAGCGTTTTCATATAATCATAAATAAACTCAGAAATCTTTATTCGGATCTTGGTTTGAAAATATTCGAGTTTCTTGACGATCCCTCTAATTTCAATTAGATTCTCGAATGGTTAATCATTTTGAACGGTGTTTTCCCCTGATTGTAGGGAAGGGTGTGGTTCGGAACAGATCCCCGTGGGGGCACATCTCCATAGGTATAATATCTAATTCAATCTACGATCGCAGCCAAAGGCGACTCAGTGAAATCCCGCTCATCATGAGCGGGATTGTGTTTAACATCATTTCCTCAATCTTCCCGGCCTTGCAATTCCGCCTAACCTATATTGGAAAGAGTTCCTTTTCGTCGTCTGTGCGTTGTGGCGCAGGCACGACGGCTGAGTGACGAAACAGCGTAGACTCTCGTTAATCAATATACAACGGGCGATCAGTTTGTTTTTCTGGGGGACCAACGCTGAAGGTCCTCGGATTAAATCTGGCTTTGGATGGTTTGAAGTGAGTAATGTCAGTGATCAGGGTTGGGAAACACCAAAAGAACATGTGAGTCCCAGCCCCAACGATTTTGGGAAAGTAGCAAATGAGCTTTGTGAAAAAGCTCTGAATGATGCGAAGGCACAATTGCATCCCTTGATAAGGAGTGTTGAGTTGAATCGCCTGGATCAACGTATCGAGTTTGTTCAGGCCTTCAAACTCGCGCTTGAGCAGGAAATCGCGCGAAAACTGGCACTCTGGCAACCGGATGTTCAGGCTGTCTTCAAATTTGATGAGACACCGCTGGAAAACATAGGAACCTGGGATGGTTCCATTCATCTCCTTGTAAAAATCCCTCGCTTGTCAAATGCGATCAAGATATTGGGCAAAAAATTGGATCGCGGCCTGATGAAATATCTCAACCAATTGGGTTGGTCGCGCTTCCGCAAGCGTCAATCAATCTTGGAGATCCAGCAGGTAACGCCGAATGAGCTCCGTCACGGGGTGAGCTATGGGGCGATGTTCTCTGCCGTCTATAATGTGCCAATTAAAGTCTGGCCGCCAAAGCGACGCCTGAAATGAAAATTCTTGCAACGAACAAGCAGGAAAATGTCGGTCTAGAATTTTTAGCAGTTTACGCCTCCATATCCCTTTATTGAATATGACAATGTTAGACTAAAATAGGGTTTATGGAAAAACAAAATGAAGATAATCTATCCACTCATAGCGAAGGTTTTCTTAACCTAAATCGAGTCGCGAACCACCGACCAAAACGTTCATGGCGCACTTGGCTAATTGGTCGTCCTCTTGCCACTGCCGATGCGCCTCATCAGACGGTCAGCAAGCTGGTAGGCATGGCAGTTTTTGGCGCGGACGCCTTATCTTCCATTGCATATGCCCCCCAAGAGACACTTGTCATCCTGGCTGCTGCCGGCACACAAGCCTTTAGTTATGCCTTTCCCATTTCATTGATCATCACTGCTCTGCTTGCTATCGTTTCTGTCTCTTATCTTCAAACCATTCAAGCCTATCCAACTGGCGGCGGCGCTTATACCGTTGTAAAGGAGAACCTGGAAGTAAAAGCAGCATTAGTGGCAGGCGCAGCGCTGCTTATGGACTATATTCTGCTGGCTGCGGTCACAGTAGCATCGGGCGTGGCACAGATCGTTTCAGCCTTCCCTGACCTTTTCCCTTTTCGAGTGTGGCTCTCCATTGGCTTGCTGGGATTGATTGCCTTCGCCAACTTGCGCGGCCTCAAGGAATCAGGGAATATATTTGCCCTGCCCACTTACTTCTTTCTCAGCATGACGGCGCTGACGGTCGGTGTTGGTTTCTTTCGATATTTCAGTGGAACGCTCGGCGTTGTGACCGACCCACCACCCTTAGAAACGTTGCATCTTGAACCACTAACTCTCTTTTTATTGCTACGTGCGTTTTCCAATGGCACGACTGCCCTGACTGGTGTTGAGGTCATTGCAAATGGCGTGAAATCTTTTCGAGAACCTCGCACACACAATGCGGTAGTAACAATGATTTGGATGTCTACGATCTTAGCCGTGCTTTTCCTGGGCATTGTTTATCTACTGGGAGTAATCGGGGCAGTTCCTTCCGAGTTTGAAACAGTGATCTCCCAACTGGCACGCACAGTGTTTGGGAATCGCGGTCTGTTGTATTTGGGAACGATCACAGCCACAACCATAATTCTTATCCTGGCTACGAATACAGCCTTTGCAGGTTTCCCGGCTTTGAGTGCGATCATCGCCGAAGATGGGTATCTGCCGCGCCAATTGACCTTTCGCGGTAGTCGGCTTGTTTTCTCACGCGGGATCATGAGTCTCACAGCAATTGCATCTTTCCTGATCATTATTTTCAACGCCAGTGTGACAGCCCTCATTCCACTTTGGGCGG
>DASWEH010000249.1:0-6155 GCA_036394895.1 Anaerolineales bacterium | reverse complement strand
TCTAAGAGCAACTCATTTTCTGATACCACTAATGACTTTAATTCTTCGACCGATGAATTTAGCTCTTGGTCATTAAGGACCGTAAAAACATTACTTGCATAAGCTAATTTCTTAACCTTCTCTCTTAGTGCAGCTATATTTTGGCTTTTGCTGTCTTTCAAAAAGCTTTCTACAAAATCATCAATCTCTCTTAGCTCTTTTCTCTCTTCATCGCTCATAGTAAGTTTGTCAACATAATTGATAATGCTAAACCGTACAATCCTAGCCTCTCCCTGGCTTAGAGAAAGCACAGTTCTATTATCCTTATCTCCTTGAGTTTCTATTCGCGCAAATCTAGCCCTTGCCTCATTACTTGCTTGGATTGCCTTTTCTTGATTCCCAATAACCAATTCCGCAACTTCTAGGTCTTGAAATATATAAAGCAATACAGCCATCATTTTGTTTTCCAAATCTGTCTTGTCGAGATTTGGATTTTTTCTATACATATTGCTTTTATCTCTTTCACTCAGGCTCAGGTAGCCTACAGCAGCTATAGCTTGACTGATTGTATTTTCATCAATTCCTCTATCATGTAACAGCCTCGTTAGCCGCTTTTCCTTCACGTTTGAATTAACAATATCGGCAAGAGTAAATAATGCTCTTATGACCATTTCTTAGTCTTCCTTCCGTTATGGCAATAGGCAATCATGTTAGAAAATCCATCCCATGAAAAAATCATAATTTATAACTCGATTGCGCTATACTGGCAGAATCCTTACAGAGTAGTAAATTATGAAAGAATCCTAATTCATCAGTACCTTAATGCCATCGCACCCAGATTTTCAACCAATTATTTAGGAATTTGAAGCTTTGGTGGAGCAAGCACTACTTACGCCCCTGCATCTCTTTCACAAAAGCAGTAACGCGTTCGTCCAACTCAAGGGGATAGTCATAGCCCAACCCCTTGCCCACTTCCATCGCGACTTTGCGGAAGAGTGCCATCGTGCGAAATAATGCCTCCCAGTTCTCTGCGATGTCTGCGCCTGCGTAGGCAGCTTCCAGTTGAGACCAGATTTCGGGGGACAATTTCTTTTTCAAGCCCTTGCCAAGAGATCCAGCCGGGAGGGACCAGTTGTGATTTAGCCCCATAAGCCATTCCAGCATGGGACGCAGATAGACGTGTTTCATGTCATAGTCCAGGCACCATTTTGCGGGGAAAAGCTCCTCACGCAGAAGGCATTTCGCTACGTAGGGCGGGTCACTGAAGAAGTCATTGATCATTGTTTGATAAATTTCATTCGTCGGCGGGACCGGGATATAAGCCCTGTAGGTGGGTGCCTTTATTCCGTCGGTGAGGTTGTCTTTATCGAGCAGGATGCGATAGCCAGCATCCAGTTCGGCGGGGAGCACCGGCGCCTGGACGATTTTTCGCAGCATTTCAAGGGGGCAAAGGGTGAAATCGATCTTGAGTCCATCTGCATATTGCGTGACATTCCCAAATTTCTCGATGCCGTAATCCGGGTCAAGGTAAATGGGGTCCCAATAAGCGACCAGCACCTCGCCAAAATCCTCGAGCCAGCGCCGATTCTCATGAAACGGGTGGATATCTTCGACGATCAGCACCACGTCGTAATCGGAGAACTCATCTACAGGCGCATTGGGAACAGGAATGGCACGCGTGCTGGTGAGCAGCATGGCGCGGATTGAATCCTTCTGTTCCGCCCATTGGATTAAGTTGTTTATTACCTCAGCGGGTTGGTGAAACTTCATAGGCATAAAACAAGTTACTTGCTTGAGCGACGTTCTTTTCCATACAAGGCACGGAGTTCGTCCTTCGCGGCTTCAAGGCGCTCCCGCTGATCCTGAGGAAGTTTCTTGCCGGCGCGATTGATGTGAAACGTAAGCATGGACATTGCCGAACGGAAGGGACTGCTCTTGCGTCGCTGACTTCGTTCCGCAGACCGTTTCAACGAACGCGCAATGCGACGCGGATCGTCCCAGGTGAATACCCCTTTGTCCAGATCGAGTGCATTGCTAGTCTCCATCACGTGTCGAGACCAGCGTTTGGGGTCAGGTTTTTGTTTTTTGGTTGCCATAGCACACCTTTCTTTTTGCTTGAAAGACAACCTCTATGGATAAAATTAGACTCTCTCCGTCACGTTACAAAGTCCCAGAATGGGGAAAACGTGACCTACTTATTTAGCAGCGCCTCAATATCGTTGAGATGGCCATCGCGGTGTAGAGACCGATTCATGCGGAATTGCGTGTCGTTGGCTTGAGCATGCTTTTCCATTTGTTTGACAAGCTCCGGCGAAAGCGTTTCAAGTTCGGTATCCACGGCTTCCGCAGAAGATAGGCAAAGCTCGATCGCTGTGCGCGGCTCAAGGGCCTGACAGATCACTTTCAGCGAGTCGTTGACCGCCCTCGCGTCAATGGGGGATGGGTCAAAGCCCTCTTCTTGCCAACGGCGCAGAATCACCAGCACACGCTGATCCCAAAAGGCAAGATGCGCCAGCAGCGCAGGGACTGTCCAGCCATAATCAGTGGACAGCGCAAAGTCGATATTGGAAAGTCGGCGCACAAGGGAATCCAATCTGCGGCGAGAATCCGCGTTTTGTTGAGAATAAGGGAATGTCATGAGTTGCTCCTAGAATAGTTTTATAAATCAAGATTAAGGTGCTAAGAACGCGGCCGAGGACGGCGGCTTGAGCGATTGTCACTTCCACACGCTCGCATATTTCTTGCGGTATTTGAGGTCTTCTTCGGTTTCGATTAGTTCCAGTGCTTTCTTCTTTATTTTCTCATCCTTTACTTCGTCATAAAGATTTCTCAGACCCTGGATGATATCGTAGCGGATCAGTGTGCAGTTCTTTTCCGCAGCGCAATCTCTGAATCTCTCCGCGAACGCCTCCACGACTGTCTTTTGCATTTCCTTTCCAGAGGCGCCCACCTTCCAAATGGATTGCAGGCAATGCCTGGCGGTGACGAAGCGTTCATCCTTTGTCACTGCCATCAGCGCAGGAAAATCTTTTTGCATCCTGTTTTCCGGGTCGCTCTTTGCCAGGTTGCAAAGCACTTGCGCCGAAATGGCACGCACATGATTGTCTTTGTGGTGTAAGCCTTCCACCAACTTATCCCAAACTTCATACGCCCAATCGACTGGTTTTTCAGTTGCTTCGAGAATGTAAAAGAACGCCTGGTTTTGTAATTCCCTCTCGTCCGAGCGCAAATTATCCAAATGCTTTCGTGTTTTGGTATCCATACACTTTTCCTTCTACAGAGTGCCGCACGCATGTCAGACATGCGTTACTTAACTCGATATTTGATTTTCAACCTACAAATCCATGTAAAAAGTTAATTTATTAATAAGACAAGCGGCAAAATGGATGACTACTCTAGTATGTCGGATTCAAATCTGCGCATGATTTCCTTATGCTGTTCGCGGGGTGCCTCTTGCAAGGCGGAAATCAGATCACGCAGCCGCGGGGTCAGGATGATGAGATAGCGCGTCGGTCCATGAGATTCAAAATAATCATGAGCAACGCCCGCGGGCACAAACACGGTTGTCCCGGCTGGTGCTTCTACTTGTTTATCACGGAACTTAAAAGTTAGGGTCCCTTCAAGAATATGCCAGGCTTCATCGTCCGCGTAGTGAACGTGGAGGTAACCAGCACCGCTCCCGCTCCATTCGTGAATGTCAAAGGATACTCCAGTCGCTGCGATCGGCGGCTGATCGTCTGCCCGCCCAGACTTATCTGGAACGATAATAGGATCTGTCATGATCTAATCTGCTCCTTTTGGAAATCATGAACAAGACAAGTTTCCGCCATTATACTGATGCCACAGATATTCAGGGGTAGCCGATGTGGCACCGAGATTAATCTATCAGGTGTTGACCCTCACCCACCTGATATGCCTCGCGAACCCAATTGGCGAACTCATCATCTAGCTGATCTAGCTTCGTCACACGAAACTGGTTTCCAAATAGTCGCTTTGTATAGGGTTGAGCCGCGCGAATCCTCGGGTCATATAAAGGGCGCGGAAGGACAAGAACTCCATCCAGCCAACGGGATTTTGGCTTCGCAACCGCAATGTTGCGTCGCTGTCCTTTGAAGGCGATCCCATCTTTGCCAACTACATATTCAAACGGCCCACAGGCCTGCACGAGTTCGACAAAATGCTCATAGAGCGAGACAACGGCTGGGTCTTTGCCAAGCAAATGGTCGTTGGTGGTGTAAATCTTCGGACTCATGGATTTGGATACGAGCTTTATGTGTTACCTCCGAGGCGAAGATACTTTTTCAGTGGAACATCATCCCATACTTGTGCTTCGATATAGCGCTCCGGGCCGCCCTTTCCATCAGGATTCCATTCTTGTGGCAACCCATAACGCTTGATAACTTCATATAATTCCTTGAATGTATATACTTGCCCGCGGTACGGTTTTCCATCCTGGTAATTCATCGCTGGGAATGAGTCTCCATAAGTGAAACTGACGGAGTCTTCCGGCATCGAGGAAATCTTTATTTGCAACTCCTGTCCATCCACGTACCAGTCCTTAAGCCAGGGACAGATTCCCAGGATCATGTAATGTGGACGTGTCAATTTCGGCCTGCCGCCTTTTTCTTCGAATCGCTGTCTGATCTTGATCTCCAACTCAAGACGTTTTTTCATATAATTGCTCGAACGTTGACTGGCAAATCGATTCCCATTCCTGCGAATCTCTTCCAAAATTTGTTCCGCCTGCTTAAGAGGCAACATGGATAGATTCGAGAAGGGTCCAGCCGAGTTTTCATAATAATGTGAAAGAAAATCTGGCATGATGATCTGGTTCATCGTCTCGACTCAACAACGTTCTTCCCTCATTCAGAAGTAGCCTCAGCTTGCCAAATGCCCGGATAGTCCACTACAAAACCTGAACGATTCACTTTGAGGTCAGCCACAAATTGACCACCCGCGCTTTCGTAGCGATACATATTCTCGTCCAGGCGGCGATATTGCTGTGGGAGCGGCTCGAGCCTAAAACTTGGAAATCGCAGCCAGGCAGCTCTGACCTCTGCCGCTTCTCCAACGGCCAAGCCCAAACGACGAATAGGAAGGAGGTTAGTGGAGGGACTGAAGTTAAGGTCCAGATCGGTGCAGCCCATTACATCTGGTTGCTCGATCTCGTTCAGCCACCAATGTCGAGTCGGATCCGTTTTAATCTGAATTCCGAGGACGGTATCCCCGAGCCAGCCTTTCACCTGCGCGGAAAGAGTCCGCCAAAGTGCATCACAAACAATTTGATAATCTAGTCGGCAAGGTTGATTCTCGTGAGAGAATAATGCGCTTC
Organism: Anaerolineales bacterium; assembly: GCA_036394895.1. Taxonomy (GTDB): domain Bacteria; phylum Chloroflexota; class Anaerolineae; order Anaerolineales; family Villigracilaceae; genus Defluviilinea. Next base: position 844 of record DASWEH010000249.1, on the reverse strand, counting down.
CCTCTAAATGCCATTGTGAATTTTGGGAAAACAACGAGCAAGCTTCATGACCTGGCAGGACAAAACCGCGCCAAAGGATGGATTTGATATCTACTCTATCTCTATTTGGTTCCATCGTCATAAGAAAAGCACCTGAGTAAGGATTGTACAGCGTTTCATTGTTTAGCGAGTGGAGGCATCATCCACAGGATCATAACCTAACTCGGCATGGGCATTGCTGATATCCCAGAAGGCTCCCTTGTTATTCGAAACCCCATAGTAAACCCCAAACGTTACATTTGTAGCCAAACTTTTTTCCACGAGTTGTACCAGATCGCGATGACTGAGCCAAATCTTTCTGAGCCGAAGATTTTTGGTCGGGTCATCATTCGGCAACACCGCACCAATCCTGAGGCAGATCGCCTCGATCCCCCAACGCGCACAGTAATACCGTGCGATCGCTTCGCCAAAGGCTTTGCTCACCCCATAGTCGCTATCAGGTCGAATGGGATCCCGCACCGAGATTTTCGGCGGCTCCGGCTGGGTGTGAAGGTGCAGGTTTGGCTCGAAGCCCTCATACGCTCCCGTGACGTGGTTGGAACTGGCGAAGATCACTCGCCGTACCTGAAACTCGCGGGCGGCTTCGAAGATATTGCGCGTCCCAACAATATTGGCGCTCAAGACCGATTCCCAACTGGCAGATATATTTGGGTTGCCCGCCAGGTGGATGATGCTATCCAGGGGACTGAACTCCTGAACGACCTGAGCGATTTGTGAGTATTCAGCAATATCTGCGGGGACTACTCGATCGGAGAAAGGTTGAACTTGATCCACCCCATACACATCGTGAGTCTCCTCGAGCGCG
>DASWEH010000248.1:0-2899 GCA_036394895.1 Anaerolineales bacterium | reverse complement strand
GATTTGCTAAGCAAATCGAGGTGAGCAAATCGAAGTGCAGGTGTTTCGCGGATGGAACGGACCTTTTCCGACATTTCACGGAAGAATCTGTGCGTCCCGTGGCGACATTGTCTGTGTGCTCCGTGTACAAAAAGAAGGGTTTGTCATGCAACTTTGCAAAAACTATACTCGAACCTATTCTGAAACTACGCACCGGAAGCCAACCGCGTCGTAATGATCGTCCTTCCCAAACCATAAGCGAAAAGCAGAACGTCCATAACCAAATGTCCAGTTCCAGGAACCGCCGCGCATGCTGCGATATTCCGTGATGGCAGGGTCAACACCCATCGGGTTGACTGACGGTGAAATGGCATAGTAATTCTGGATAGTTGCATTAAATGGATCAACCTCAATGAAGGCATCGTGCACCCATTCCCAGACGTTGCCACCCATATCCAAGACTCCATAGGGACTGGCTCCGGTGGGAAAGCTTCCCACTGGGGCAGTTTTAGCATAACCATCACAACTCACACTTCCATCCTGCATCAAGGAAGCATCCAACTCTGTCTCATCATCGTAGTTTCCCTTCGAACAATCATACGTATTGCCCCAGGGGTAAACAAGTTTTTCATTTGTTGTTGGATTCCAAATCGCAGCTTTCTCCCATTCTGCTTCGGTAGGCAATCGACGATCCACCCACGAACAATAAGCCACCGCCTCTGTCCAGGATACAGAGGAGACGGGATGATTTGAGTATTCAGGATCATTGTAGTAGGTCAGGTCAGAGGGTTGTTTGCATTTGCCCGCATCGACACATTTGCTATACATTTCATTCGTCACTTCGGTTTGATCGATCCAAAATGCATTCAATAGAACAATATGAGCAGGTTGTTCATCGGTAAGACCGTGCTCGGTACCCATAATGAACGGCCCAGCAGGTACATAATCCAGGGTGGCATTATCTTTTGCAGAGACTTTTGTGTCGCCGAGCCCTTTTGGCGGCCCTGAAGCCGAGGGGATGATCAGCGGGACTGTATTCGGCGTAGGGGTTACAGGGGCGCAGTTGCTGAGAAAGGCGACGGTGATAAAAAGAATGGCCAAAAAGGCTAGCCGCGTTTTCAATGATGAATGAGACGCTTTTCTATTCCTACCATTATTGATTGACATGGCTTCTCCTTTTCCGGACAAAACGAAAGAGGATACGATTTATCCATTTTATAGCAATTATAAAACTTTTCAAGCTTCATGTTATAATTTCTCTACCATGAGATACGAGAAATCAGTCAACAGCTTTTTGTGTATAGGTGTGCGTGGATTTATCACGGAGGGACGTTCTATTCACGCGCCTGTTGCCTGAAGATAAGTACTTTGTCTTTGATAATTTTTGCCGCAGGTTGCGCCTGCGGCATTTTTGTTTAAGTCATAAGATGGTGGTTGAGTAGGTCGAGTGCTTTTCGAGACCATATCGAAACCACCAATTACAACCTAATTTTAACTTCTTGTTTGTATGGTATTTCTGGTTTCGATACGCCCTTCGCAATCAATGCTCAGGGCTACTCAACCAGCGGAATAAAGTAACATTGGAGTAGCCATGATTTCGATCACAGTTTCAAACGCAACCCTCATCCTTGGTTCCCATGCCATCTTTCGCGATCTGAACTGGGAAGTTCAGCATGATCAAAAGATTGGGCTGATCGGTCCAAACGGTGCCGGGAAGTCTTCGTTGTTTAAGTTAATCACAGGGGAACACTCACCGGAAAAAGGCGGCGCTGTCATCAAAGCCAAAGGTGTGACGATTGGCTATTTGCCCCAACATCCGGAAATTGATCCAGAAAGAACCGCTCTCGCGCTCGCGCTAGAGGGCAACCTGCGTTTGACTGAGATCGAAAGCGAATTACAGCGTATTGAAAATAAACTAGGCAACCCAGAAGTCTATAACAACACAAAGTCGCTGGAACGCACGCTCGATGTACAACATAAATTGCTAGAAGAATATGAAGCATTAGGTGGGATCAATTACGACTCCCGCGTGCGCGAACTTTTGTGCGGGCTGGGATTGCCGGTATCAGATTTTGAGAAGCCCATCCGGGCGTTGAGCGGTGGACAGAAGAAGCTTATCGGTCTGGCGCGGCTGATGCTGGCGCGTCCATCCGTGTTGTTGCTGGACGAACCGGATAATCATCTCGACATGCCGGGAAAGGCGTATCTTGAAAAACTCATTATTGATTACCCGGGCGCGGTAGTGATCATTTCACACGACCGCTATATTCTGGATGCGGTCGCCACACATATCGCGGAAATCGAAGATGGCAGGATTGCAACGTTCACAGGCAACTACACTGAATACATCGTGGACAAGGAAGAACGACTCGCGCGTCAAGAGGAACTATATAAAGTCCAACAACGCGAGGTTGGCCGCCTGGAAGCGGCCATCAAACGCTATGCCATGTGGGGCAAGGTCTATGACAATGAGGACTTCGCCAGAAAAGCCAAGTCCATGCAGAAACGGCTCGACAAGATGGATAAGGTTGAAAAGCCCGTGCTCGAGCGTCGCAAAATGGATTTGGCCCTGAACGGCTGGCGCGGCTCGAACCAGGTATTGGAGTTGGAGGATGTGAGTAAATCTTTCCAGCATACTCAATCCGCGCCTCTGAGTATGAAGGATCGGGTGATTCTTGATCACATCGACTTCCTCATCCGGCATGGTGAGCGGGTGGGATTGATCGGCGCGAACGGCGCTGGCAAATCTGTGCTGCTGCGTTTGATCCTGGGAAAAGAACAACCGACCCATGGAGAAATCAAAATTGGACCCAGCGTCAAGGTAGGTTACTACGCGCAAGAGCACGAAACGTTGGACTTCAACCAGACCCTCATCGACGCGGTGCGACTGAGCGGTAACATGAGCGAATCGAATGCCGTT
>DASWEH010000247.1:0-6676 GCA_036394895.1 Anaerolineales bacterium | reverse complement strand
GACCCTGAACAGGTATCTCTGGGCAGTGGAAATTTTCCGCCCGATAAAAGTTTATACATTGTTGCCAGCAAATCAGGCGGCACAGCCGAAGTCATGGCGGCCTTTGATTACTTCTGGAAATTAAGCAATGGAGATGGTTCGCGCTTTATTGCGACGACCGATCCCGGTACGTCATTGGAAGCACTGGCTCAGAAGCACAACTTTAGAAAAATATTCCACGCCGATGAATCTGTCGGGGGACGGTATTCTGCGCTGACAGATTTCGGAATGGTTCCTGCGGCATTGCTGGGCATGGATCTGAACCAATTCCTCGACCGCGCCGATTGGATGAAGAGTCAGTGTGGGGAACATATCCCTCCGGCGCGCAACCCCGGTCTGGTGTTGGGAGCCGCCATCGGCGAATCTGCTCTCGGAGGCCGCGACAAGCTCACGGTCCTGAGTGACGCGCCTTTATCCGCATTTGCAGGCTGGATCGAGCAGATCATCGCCGAGTCCAGCGGCAAGGGTGGGAAGGGAATCCTGCCTGTTCCGCTTGAACCGATTGGTGACGCCAATGTTTATGGCAAGGATCGTCTCTTTGTTTATCTGCGCCAGACCGGTGAACTTGATGAAAACATAAAAGCGTTGCGTGACAGTGGGCATCCTGTTCTAGAATTTGAAATTCCAAACCTGAATGAGATTGGCGCAGAAATGTATCGCTGGGAAATTGCAACGGTAGTGGCTTGTTCGGTTTTGGGCGTGAATGCGTTTGATCAACCGAATGTGGAAACAAGCAAAAAGATTACGAAGGCGAAGATCGCTGATTATCAACAAAAAGGCGAGCTGGAAGAAGGGAAACCAGCTTGGATCGGTGAGGATATGCTAGTTTTTTCACCTTCCACAGTACACGGCGAGAATTTGGGAACGATCCTCCAGAATTTCTTGAAAGAAGCTGAACCGAACGGCTATGTTGCCATTAACGCTTATTTGCCGCGTAACGACGAAATGATCGCTGCCTTGCAGGCCTTGCGCGTGGCGATCCGGGCAAAGACAGGCAAGGCGGTGACCGCTGGTTTTGGTCCGCGTTTCCAACATTCAACGGGTCAATTCCACAAAGGTGGACCAAAGAATGCACTGTTTATTGTGATCACCGCCGAGTCTGCTGCAGATTTTGATATCCCAACCGAAGGCTTGACGTTTGGCACCCTGATCCGTGCGCAGGCGCTGGGAGATTACGAAGCGCTGATCGAGGCGGGAAGAAACGTTTTGCGCGTGCATCTTCCGAGTGTAGAAGAGATCATGCGATTCGTGGAAGCGTTGGGATAAGAAAACTGGAAGACAATACTGTGTGCTATACTTACAAACGACAAGGAGAGTATCCATGTTGAATGTAAATGAACATATTGTGAGAATTCACATTGAAAAACTACCTGAAGGCGTGTATCTGGCTACTTCTGATGATGTACAGGGGCTAGTTGTTCAGGGACGTACGATCGGGGAAACGGTTGAGATTGCCCGCGATGTAGCGCGCAAATTATTGGAAGCACAGGAAAACATCCAACTACCGCGTGTGAGTGAGAGTTTTGATTATCCATTGATCGTCGAAGGATAGGATGGGGAAACTCTCTGGTTTCCGATATCGCCAGATTGTCAAAAAACTCAAGGCTTTTGGCTTTGAGTTTTTTCGTCATGCAGCATGCTGTTGCAAGTCATGAGATCTGGCATAATCCGTCAACTGGGAGGTTTACAACTATTCCCAATCATCCTGGCGACATGCCCGAGGGAACTTTGCGAGCAATTCTGAAACAGGCAGGGATTGCTCCAGATGAATTTTTGGAACAGAGGTAGTTTCATGTCATCTTTTGAAGAAGAATATGTGGATGTCCTGCAAAACATCGAAATGGCGATTGTGAATGTCTATCGTGAAAATCATAGCCTGCTGGATTACGATGTAGACAAAGTCCTGAACCTGCTCTGGAAGGAATATCAAAATGAAAAGCAGAGAAAGACAACACCTGTGCCGAAGCTTGGCGAGAATGCCCAACTTGTTTATGACCGAGTCAAGGAAGTGTGTCAGTGGCGTCTTGGGCGGGCAGAAATAACCATCAGCGATGAATTCACTAGGTTAAAGCCAGAGCCAATTTCCGTTGACGAAATCATGGATTGCCTGAAGCGAATTCGTAAATCGGTAGACTTGTGGAACAAGCAGGGTGGACGTCAGGGTTATTTGTATTTTATCGATAATAATATTGATTGAAGTATTACCGGAGGTTCGGAGATGATCAACCTTGCTGCTGGAAAATGCGTGGCTTGTCGGGCTGGTGAGCCAACTCTCACTGATGCCGAGATTGAGGATTTGCTGCTCCATGTCCATCAATGGCAGGTTAAGGAAGTGGACGGCATGAAGCGTCTGGAAAAGATCTTCAAGTTCAAGAATTTTATTCAAGCCCTGGATTTCACAAACAAGATTGGCGCCATTGCTGAAGAAGAAAATCACCATCCGTTGATCATCACCGAGTGGGGAAAAGTCACGGTTGATTGGTGGACTCACAAGATTGGCGGCTTGCACAAAAACGATTTCATCATGGCCGCCAAGACGGACGAACTTTATCTGTGACGAGATACGATAAGCGAAAATATCCGCGTCGAGATCTGTTTTCCGTTGAGGCTGTATATCTGAGACTGAAGAGACTCCCCAAAGGATTCTCAGGTTTTCGGGTTGCACAGATCAGCGATATTCATATGGGTGGTTGGATGAACTATGATCGGTTTCAACATGTTGCCGATTTAGTCATGGCTCAAAAACCGGATGTATTGTTCATTACAGGAGACTTTCTTAAAGGTCGCAGTTTCACAGAGACTGCAAAGGAGGCGATTAGGGACTTGATGAAAGTGTTATGTCCTCTGGCGGCAGCTATTCCTTCCTTTGCCGTGTTGGGCAATCATGATTATCGAACAAATCCAGATGCAGTTCGAGAAATGTTACGTCTGTGTCAGATCACAGATCTAACAAATGACGTTTTCACGTTGAGGCGCGAGGGCCAAAAGTTAAACCTATGTGGAGTTGATGATGTTCGGCATGGTGATGTGCGCCTGAATGATGTCGTTGCTCAATTAGAAGATGACAGCGCTGCCATATTGCTGGTTCACGAACCGGATTTTGCAGATATCAGCGCGGGGACTGGAAAATTTGATCTACAAGTTTCGGGTCATTCACATGGTGGTCAAATCGTCGTGCCTTTTTATGGTCCCCCCAGACTGCCTGATTCGGGTCGAAAGTACCCCAGTGGGCTATATAAAGTGGGGAATATGCTTCAATACACAAACCGAGGGGTGGGAACGGATAGCATTGCCGTTCGCATTAATTGTCCGCCTGAAATTACGATTTTTGTTCTCGGGAATGAATAAATATGACAGAAAAAAAAGTAACGCGCCGCGGCTTTCTCAAATTCTTGGGGTATGGATTAATTGATTTGGCTTTATTGTCGATGGGTGGAGTTATATTTGATGTGTTAGCGGGGCGAGGTTCGTTTTCAGTTGAGACGATACAACTGAAGTTGAAGAGGCTCCCCAAAGTGTTTTCAGGTCTACGGGTTGCGCAAATCAGCGATATTCACATGGGTGGCTGGATGAACCCTGCCCGATTACAGCAGGCGGTCGATCTGATCATTTCTCAAAAGCCTGACCTTCTGTTCATCACAGGGGATTTCCTTCTCGGTCATCATTTCTCAGAGGCTGCAAAACAAGCCGTGGTCGATTTGGCTAAGGTGTTGACCCCGTTGGCAGAATTAGTTCCTTCCTTTGCAGTGCTTGGCAACCATGACTATTGGACAAGCTCGGATGCCATTCGCAAGATGTTAGCCTCCTGTCGGATCACAGATTTAACAAACTCCGTTTTTACGTTGACGCGTGAAGGTAAAAACCTGTGTCTTTGCGGAGTAGACGATGTATGGAGAGGTCGTGTCCACCTGAATGAAGTGATTGCTCAATTGGCGGATGATAGCGCGGCAATCCTGCTGGCTCATGAACCCGATTATGCTGATACGAGTGCAGCGACCGGGAAATTCGATCTGCAAATTTCTGGTCACACCCATGGTGGGCAAGTCGTACTTCCTTTTTTCGGTCCTCCCATCCTGCCGTACCTTGGACAAAAATATCCCAGCGGGCTTTATAAAATTAAGGATATGTTTCAATACACAAACCGGGGTGTGGGAATGAATACAGTCGCCATTCGCATTAATTGTCCGCCTGAAATTACGATTTTTGAACTGAAAAGTATTGGGTAGATTGCGTTAAAGCAGCCAATTCTTTGTCATTTCCCAGATGGCAGGCAGTGCCTGATAAATTCCAATTTTCAATAAACCAACGTTTTTGGCCCACCAAACAGGGATGTTGATTTTACAGGTTCGAAGCGGAATCGCTGGATTGAAATCCACGGTGCGTTGATCCATCTGAAAATCATACTGCCTCTTTTTCTGGATCGTTGGATTTGATTTCAGAAATTCCCTGAGCATTTCCTTCTCTGAGGCATTTAGCCACTGCGGCAGGTCAGACGTTGCTTTGAAGCCTGAGATGGTTCCTAAATCCTGCAGCAATTGCTTTTCAGGTTGCTTGAGGGCATTGTATTTTGAGCCGAAGAAGCAGACATCCGGGTCAACATTGACAATTGGCTTCAACCACAAGCGGTGAATACTTGTCCGAACGGCATTTTGCGCGGAAGTGTCGTTTGGGTTGTTCAGCCAAACAGTAAGTGGTGTATTCAGCCAAAACGGAGCGACGTCAGGACCGATGCGAAGCCCATCACATAAACCAAGGGATGGAATGATGGGAGCGCCACATGCCAGAATGTAAGCATCTCCTGCAGCGTTACGAATCACTTCCATGGCGTTTCGGTAGGCGGCCCCACGAGGAATGTCTTTATACTGTTTTCCCATCAATGCGCCGATATACAGAAAATCTAATTTGAGATAGCCATAGCCGCAATCCCGGACTCTGCGAATGAGTTTGTCAAGCCATTCCAACACGTTGGGGTGACTCGAATCAAGACAATAGGGATTCCCCGTCCATGTGATTCCGGCGCGGACGGGAGTTCCTTTTTCGTCGCGCAAAAGCCAGTCAGGGTGATCTTTTGCGAGCTGTGAATTAGTCGAAACCATGAACGGTGCCAGCCAGAGACCAGGAGTTCTTCCGGTCGCAGAAATTTTCTCAGCCATTACTTTCATGCCTGAGGGAAATTTTTTATTTGATTCCCAACCTCCATGCGAACGCTGCCAGCCATCATCGATCTGGAAAACGTCGAAGGGCATGTCGCAAAAATCGTTGAGAGCCTTTAATAGGATGCGCTCATTAATCCAACGATACAGGCTGTACCACGAGCACCAGACGCGGGGTGGAGCTTCGAATCTGCATTTGCCGAATTTTGTTTCAAGTAATCCTGCATACTTTAAAAAGACTTCATCTTCGGTGCCTCTTGCCATCAGCCATTGGCTTTCACGCTTATCTTCATAAAAACCTTTGAGCGTTGTGTCATCCAATTCCACACGTCCACTTAAATCAAGGGCGCCCAGCAAGAGAATATCATCGTTACCGAGTTCTACAGCACCGACCCAGGCACTGATGTGATTCTTGTGAAGCGCGTAGCCCGGATCTTCATCCTTGTTGCGGAATTCAGGCGCGCGGACAGGTTGTGGTGGTTCACTTGGATCGAGCCAGGTTGTCAGCGCCCAGGATTGCCATCCGTGGCGATAAAACTTTTTCGGAGGCTGAGACAGGCTCAGGCGTAGCGAAGGAGTGCTGATGATTTGTGAGTCAGAAGCGGGGGGAATAGAGTCCAATGTAAGATATGATGTAGACATGACGTCATTATGCCGCACCTGTTGTTGACGGTCAAATTGAATTGTGGCATAATCATACGACATGATAGAATCCCGTAAGGCGGGAAAGGCGATGAAGAGAACGAGTAAATCTGTGTAAATTGTCAGCGAGCCTGGTGTGGTGAGAGCAGGTCAACGAAGCAGGTTGAAAATCATCTCGGAGCCGCGAGCTGAAATTAGTCGAGTGGTTCGTTTGATAGTCGGATGATCGACAAAAAGTAAGCAAGCCGATGTTGTTCCACGTTACAGGGACAAGATGATGTTGGTCATCTACTGAGTGCCATGCGGAAGCGTGGAATCAGGGTGGTACCGCGAGCGACGCTCGTCCCTGTTTTGGGACGAGTGTTTTTCTTTTAACTACGAGACTACGCAACTAAGCGATTAGGAGACTAACTATGTTCAAACCTGTAAACTCGAAGCTCAGCGTGACGTTGATGGAAGAGAATGTCTTGAAGTTTTGGAAGCAAACAGATATTTTCAAGAAGACCGTTGAGCAGCGTCAGGGTGCGCCTGAGTATGTTTTCTACGAGGGACCCCCGACGGCAAATGGAAAGCCTGGCGTGCATCATGTGCTGGCGCGCGCATTCAAAGATATGTTCCCGCGTTATAAGACCATGCGCGGCTATCATGTCTCGCGGCGCGGCGGCTGGGATACGCATGGCTTGCCCGTTGAGATCGAAGTGGAAAAGCAACTCGGTTTCAACAGCAAGCATCAAATCGAAGAATACGGCATCGATAAATTCAACGAACTCTGCAGGAAGTCTGTATTTACTTACATTCAGGATTGGGAACGCCTCACGGACCGTATCGCGTTTTGGGTTGAC
>DASWEH010000246.1:0-9199 GCA_036394895.1 Anaerolineales bacterium | reverse complement strand
CCACGGCAAAGTTCACACCTGCTTGTTTGGAAAGTTTCCACAACGGCGAGGGTGTTGGCGGTAAGAACTCTGCAATTTGAATCATTCGATTTACTTCTCCTGATTATTTGAATTTTTCCCAATAAGCGACAAAGGGGGCCGCCCATTGTTCCAAATTTAGAGTTTTGTCTTCAGGAAGTCCACCTGCATGGCCTTGCCAGAAAGACCATATAAGCAAACTATCATAAAGCATATAAAGTTGCTGGCGCTTACCAAACCCTGACTGGACTACCTTGTGATCCAAATAGAACTGCACAAACTCATCTGCCAACTCCGGCATCTCTCGCAGATATGTTCCAGTCTGCCGCGCAAGGTCCGCTTCGCCGTCGCCAAAATGGGCAGTCATGAAATCAAACACACCGCTCACCCGCCATCGGGTCTGTTCCTGTATCACCACGACATTTGGTTCCTTGTAATCTTCCAAAACCAGACAAGGCTGATATGGAGATAAGCACGCACGTGCTACTTGTGCGATAATATTTTCAACCCAAGCCGAATCAGCTCTGGTGGTATTCACGTTATAGCTTTGCGCCTGTAGAAGTAGTTCACGAATTCGTTGCACTATCCAACTGCGATAATCCTGTCGCAGAGGCTCAATCTGCTGAGTTGCAACATTGTAGCGGCCGGATTGTTCCCACATCAGGGTTTGAATTTCGATGAGCATAGCAGATAACGCTTGAGCTACGCCACGCCGTTCATCCATGGATAAGTTTGACACGATTTGCGAGTCTGCCAATTGCAAACCAGACATTTTTGGCATGATCACAAATGACCAACCGAAAATCTCTGCTGAAGGATTAAACAGGTATGGGTGAGGGACCGGGACACGAGTCTTGTCATGAAGTTGTTCAATAAAAAACTTCTCGGTAGGGAATTGCCAATCATAGTGCGGGACGCCGCGCAAGACAAAATCACCGACGGTACTGGTAACAAACAAGTTTTGCCCAAAAAGACCAAAAGGTATCGGATCTGCGTGGAGAAATTTACCCAAGTCAAAATAATTGAGAGCACGTTGCAATTGCTCATCTGAAATATTTCCGAGTCGTTTTGAATATTCACGGATGCTCATGTCTGATTCGCTACACATCCTGCATCACGGCACTACGGCCGCCATCAATCAAAATTGTATTGCCTGAAATGTTCCCAGCCAGCGGGCTGCACAGGAATGCACATAATGCCCCAACGTCATCTGGCTTGCCCAGGCGACCCACCGGATGCAACCCCTCAATCTGTTTCCGTTTAGCGGCTGGGTCGGGAAATTCATTGAACCAGGCATCAGCCAGAGGCGTGTCTATGAAGCCGGGCGCGATCCCAACCGCGCGCAGATGCGGTCCCCATTCGATTGCCATAGATTGCACCATCGCCACCAATCCCGCCTTTGCCACGTTATATGGGAAGGAGTTGGCTAAGGTATACAGTGAGTGATTAGATGTGATAATCACAACAACCGGTGCAGATGATTTGTCAAGATAAGGTTTTGCCGCCTGGGCGACACGCCAGTGCGCGGCAAGGTTGAGGTTAATATTCGATTCCCAGTCCCCTTCCGTGGCTTTTTCAACACCCTTGAAAAAATTACGCCCGGCATTGGACACAACAATATCGAGACCGCCCAACTGCGCGGCTGCCCAATTTACAAAAGAACGGGACGCATCCGCATCGGCGATATCCAACGACTGGTATATGGCGCGTCGCCCATGACTCTCCACTGTGGCGAAAAAACGCTTCGCACCTTCGCTGGTAGTCGCTTCCAGTCCACAGCCTACGATGTCGCATCCGGCCTGAGCCAGCACATCCGCGATGCCCGCGCCGATGCCACTACTGACTCCTGTGACAAGCGCGCGATAGTTGGAGAGGTCAATATTCAGAGTCATTTGGAGTTTACTGATTTACTGTTAACCGCTTCTCCCATCCGGAGCGGAACAGCGGAAGATAGTTGTTCGGGTTGTAGGGATGCTTGATAATCTCATCGTAATTCAGATCAGTGCCCCAGCCGATGCGGTCCTCTTCAAGTTCGATATAACCATCTTTCACTTTGACAGGATTGGTCAAAATAATGCGACTCCAATCTTCGTTAAACTCATCAAATATTTCATGTATGAAAAAATTGGGTGTGGCAGTGTTGAGATGCGCGCACACCAGTGAGCACAACGGTCCCTGAGCGCTATGTGGAGCCGTCACACCGTTATGGGCATGAACCATGCCACACACTTGCTTTGAGGCACTAAAACCCAGAAATTGCGGCTCCAGCTGTATGATATGAACGGCATCGTGGCTGAGTAATTCTGCAAATTGTTGTGGGTTGTAATAATCTTCGCCACACGCAATTGGCACAGGGCTACGCTTTGCAACTTCGACCATTTGTGAAATATATTGAGGGGGAACAGGCGCTTCGAACCAAGTCGGTTTATATTGTGCCATTGCAGCCGCGAACTGCAAAGCAACATGAGGACTAAAACGGTTGTGAGCCTCGATCATGATATCCACGTTGGGGCCGACCGCGTCACGAACTGCGGCAATCAAATCCAACGCTAATGCAAAATCTGTGCGGTCTACATATCTCCATGCCGCGCCAAACGGATCGAACTTCAAGGCGGTGTAACCGCGTGATACTACGTTCTTTGCTTTATCGTGAAAACTTTGTGGCTCGCGTGATCCGCGATACCAGCCGTTGGCATACACACGTAAGCGGTCATGGCATCGTCCGCCAATAAGTTTATAAACTGGTTGATGAGTCACTTTACCCATGATATCCCAACACGCGAACTCAATACCAGAGAGTGCCGCGCCATGGATCTGCCCGCCATCTGAGTAAACTTCGCGGAATAATTTAAGCGTGTGATTTTCCACATCGAATGGATCTTCACCAATCACGAAACGCTTCAGTTCTTGGATGGCAGCCTCAACAGTCTTTGCAAACCCATTCAACGTGGCTTCTCCAATCCCGTGCACCCCATCGTCCGTATCGACTCGTGTGAAGACCCAATTCTTCCATGGGTTGCCAACAATATATACAGTGACGTCTGTGATTTTCATGAGGCCAACTCGATCTCCAACCACCAGGTTTTTGGCTCATGGGGTGGAAGGGTCGCAAATAATTGATACTGGGTTACGGCATCTGCCAGCGAATCCTGCGCACCGATGCAGGGTTCTAACCCGAGGTTGTAATAGGGAGTCCCTCCATCTGCCGCCCATGCTCCGAAGTTCATCCAGGCCGCCACCTGCGGAAGAAGGGCCACATCCCATCGCATTTTTAATTCACCATCATGGGCATACAAAGCTGCCCAGCCTTCGCTGTCAGGCAGGGGATCACTCCAAATTTTTATTGCACACCCGGTGGATGTTTCAGGCAACGCAGGAAAATTTAATCCACGAGCGACAAAGGGATATTGTACATTTTGGTCAAGCGATACCAAATTTTGTGGGATCGATCCGGCTATATGAAAACGCGCGGAGTGTGGCAGGTGCAATTCCATGCCCGGTTCGATGGCAAGTAAAGGATGAATGCTCCAGACATAATTTATGGGTTGGTTGGCATTATTCACCACTTCATAGTTTGTGCGAATGACAGAAGAATTCGGAGCAAGTGTAACTGTGCGAGTAAATGTGTAGGGCAAAGCAACACCTTGCCAGCGAGTTAGCAACGTCAGCGTTTCAGCCTGTTCTGCGATTTCAGATTCAGCGACTTGTGACCATAATTCGCCGTGGTCTTGAATAGCGACACTCTTCCATGGTTCAGAGGGATACGAACACGCAGCTACACTGGGAAAACATTCATCCCAGCCGCCTGTATCTGCTTCGGCAATATAGGAACTGCCGTGGGGGACGCGTTTGTATGGATAGCGCGGGTGTCTCCATAGCCACTCACGATTGGTGCGTACATCACGCAGACTGCTGATCTTGCCGCCCAATTCCGGGATCAGCGTCAGTTCGATCAAGCCAGTGTGAACACAAATACTTTGAAAGCTTTCAATAGTCGTGCGGGTGATGGCGAACGGGCTCATACATCCTCCACATAGTGATTCGAAAATTGCACCCTCGTGAATTTTTCAGGCATGTGTGTATCGAGGGTGCCGTGTTTATTCCAACACCAGGCAGGTTGAGGCTGCGGCAGAGTTCCCGCTACCTCCAGTTTTTCAAAGCGCCCAAAGAAAATATTCCACACGTCACCTTCCTGTGGCGGAAGTGACCGGCCGTTCGCGAGCCAGTTCATTCCACTCCAAGGGAAAGCCAGTTCCACCCTCCAACCTTTGTCGACGACTGAGCGGTTGTTGATCGCACCATCCACTTGGACAGCCGATTGCAGACCCGGAAAATCCCAATCCGTGAAAGCCCAACGCACTCCGCGGGGATGTGTGCCGCGCCAAAAACTCCACCCACTGCGATCATAGTTGCCGCCGAACGATAAAGCCTTGCGCGCGATGAGGTCAAATTCCGGCACATCGAACTTGCTTCCGCGTTGATAAGCATCCTGCCAGATAAAGAAAACTTCATAAACCGTGTTCAGCGCATTGATCTCGAACTCGTAATAACAATCGCCGCCGTCGATGAAGACCTCGACATCATTCTCCATAAAGATCAGTGAATCGCGTTCCGTGAGGCGCGCCTCGGCGAACGGTTCCTCCACCCAGAAACCAATATACAAGTTCTCGTTGTCCCAAAGCGCCGCGGCGTGCGTGTTGAAGAATGCCGGGTCGCCCGTCACCATATCCACAAAGCGCGGAGATTTGGGGGTCTTTTCCCACAAAGACTTTGTTAAATTCCCGTCTACAACGATGGGGCCTCGCGTGCGATAACAAATGTAATCGGCCATGTTAGTTTAACCACTCTGCAAAATCGTTCAAGAAATAATCAATCTGTTTCTGCTCGGCATCATCGAGAACATATGCCGGACTGCGGCAATAATCGCTGGCAATAATGCCGCGTCTTTTGAGAATTACCTTCTCGGCTTTGATGATGAGTTCAACGCCTTGCATCCAATAGTTTATATATGGAAGAAGTTTATTATGTAAAATCTTAAATTCAACCTTGTCGGTCTGCCAGCGCTTCGATAGCTCCACATAAATTTCTGTAAACGAACACCCGGGTTGAATGCCAACCGCGCCGCGCGCAAGCACATCGGGCATTTGCACCCCTGCATACCCGACGAATGATTTCAACCTTCCCTGTGACCGCTCTGCAAGTTGCGAAACATAGCGTCCGGGCGGCTGGGTTTCCACTTTTATGAAATCGGCATTGGGAAGAGCATCGCGCAACTTAAGAAACACATCTGGGGAAATACGAACGCCAGTTTGCACAGGTGCATATTGAACGATTACGGGGATTTTTACACTTCCGATCACGCGCTTAAGATGTTCGAGAATCGCATCTTCACTTGGCCCAAGAAAATAAGGCGGAAGGAGCATCAACGCATCTGCGCCTTGCACCTCGGCATTATGCGCACGCTGGCTGGCCACTTCCCAACTGTGGTCGGTAATGGAGATGATCCCTGCGACAGATTCAGAATGAGACGTCTCGGCTAATAGGAGCCTCTGCATTCGGGCGCGCTCGTTGTCAGCCAGTTTATAGAATTCGGTGGCGAGCCCAAACAAGGTCAGCGCTGAGGCGTTTGTCACCAGCAAATGTCGGATCAATGACTGGAAACTATCCTCATCCAAAGTTCCTGAACTGGTAAAGGTTGCTGCTACAATTGGAACGATACCAGAAATCTGTTTTGACATAGAGAATATTAATCACCCGGCTCCATTAAGTTACCATCCGGTAAAGAACCATAAAACCATACAGGCAAAGGGCAGAGAAAATATGATTCCCATGATGGCCGCCATCATGAATTGCTCGTTTTGCCCACCTTCCCTGGGGATTCGGCTGCCGATTAATCCGCCAACCAAACCACCAGGCGAAGCCAGTATTATTCCAAAACCAATAATGGTGAACAGGCTTGGTCCAGCGCCGTAATAATGTTCAACCACCCTAATCGCGGGGAAAATTGCAGGCCAAGAAAGACCCACGCTTATTGTAGCAATGGCACCCACCACCCAGCCGGTTAACGCAAATACCAGAGGTCGGGGAATCTTCATTGATATTCACCTATTTCTTGAAAGGAAGCAAAACCTTTATACAGGCAATAGTTCCGACAATTTTTCCGGCGCAATCACTGGATGTCCTTCAAGGAGATAACAGGAAGCAGCCTGGTGCTCATGGATCCGGAAGAGAGGCGGATCCTGCTTGCATTTATCCATGGCAAATGGGCAGCGAGAATAAAAACGACAGCCAGTACCTTGCTCGGTTAATTCCATTTCCCTGGCTTTGATTTCGGTTTCACCCCACCGTTTGTTGATATCGGGCCACGGAATCGAGTCGATCAACAAGCGGGTATAGGGATGTTGAGGGGATTTGATGACCGTATCCACATCCCCTGCTTCCATCACAGAGCCGCGGTAGAGAACCACGATGGAATTAGTGACATGGTAGGCAGTCGTGAGGTCATGAGTAATGTAGATAATCGACACACCGTAGTTCTTCTGCAATCCACGCAGTGTTTCCAGGATATTGGCGCGCAGGGAGGCGTCGACCATGGAAACCGGCTCATCCGCAACCAACAATTTGGGCCGCAACATCAGCGCGCGTGCAACATTGATCCGCTGTCGCTGGCCACCTGAAAGTTGGTGCGGGAATCGGCCCAATACATCCCCTGGCCGCAAACCGACAGCTGTCAGCGCTTCGACTATCTTGTCCTTGGCTTCGCGCTTTGATTTAGCAAGCTTGAACCTTTCAATGGGCACGGATAACAGATGATCCACGGTATAGAAGGGATTGAACACGGCGAACGGGTCTTGGAATACCGCCTGTACTTCGCGCCGGAACTTCATCTGGTCTTCTCCGCGCAGAGTATGAATATCCTTCCCTTTGTAAAGGATTTGACCCGAGGTTGGCGCAATGAACCCCAACAACAGCATTGCTAGGGTGGTTTTTCCGCTACCGCTTTCACCAGCCACCGTCATAATCGTGGGGTGTTCAGCATCCAGTCTTAGGGAAATATTATTCAATGCTGTTGTAGAAACTCGTGAAAGCAATCCCCTCGAATAGATTTTCGAAACGTTTTTAAATTCAAGTAGATCGGCCATGGGTCAGGCTTTCGTTGGGTAAAGATAGCATTCGACAATACGTCCACCAGGAAGTGTCGTGGGTTCGGGTCGTTGCGTCCGGCATATATCCATCACATGTGGACAACGAGGATGAAAAGAACACCCACCGGGAAGCTGTAACAGGGCAGGTGCCATACCGGGAATTCCATTGAACACGCCCTTGTTCTCAAGGTTGGGCAGACTGCGAATAAGCGCCTGGGCATATGGATGTTTGGGATCAGTAAACATGTCCCGAACATTGCTCAATTCCATAAGCCGCCCGGCATACATCACCGCCACCTTGTCCACAAACTGTGCCATTAGCCCCATGTCATGACCAATCAGGATGACGGCTGCACCAATCTGTTTTTGCACACGATCAATGGTTTCCATAACCTGTCGTTGCGTAACCACATCCAAAGCGCTGGTAGGCTCATCTGCAATAATGACCTTTGGCCTTAACAAAATGCTGATAGCGATACAAACACGTTGTTTCATACCGCCGCTTAGTTCATGAGCATACATTTTGAAGACGTTACTCTTGAGATCCACCGACTCAAGCGCCTGTTTACAGCGTTTTTCCATCTCTGCCGCGGATATCCAATCTGATGTTGATTGATCTTGATGGGCCTTGATGGCATCCATCATCTGCGCGCCAATTCTGATTACGGGATTCAGAGAGTTCATTGCGCCCTGAGGAATGTAGGCAATTTTGCTAAGGCGCGCCTTGAGCATATCATCATTGGATATGGTGATCAGGTCAGTCCCATCCACAAACACTTGTCCTCCTTCAATTCGCCCCGGAGGTTTGATCATACGCATCATTGCTAAAGCCATGGTACTCTTTCCAGAACCTGATTCGCCCACCAAACCTAATTTTTCACCGGCATTAAGAGTGAGATCCACTCCATCCAGGGCGCGGGCGCGGCCAGCATCTGTGTAATAGCTTACCTGCAAGTTATTGACTTGGAGGACTAGGGTCATGGATGCACCTGGAAGAAATCAGTTTTCTGCGTATGATGTATATTAATCATGTATTATTCTGTTTTACGAATCCGGGGATTGGCAAGCTCATCCATGCCCATATTGATGAGAGCCAGCGAACCCAGGATCAGAACCAGAGCCACCGCTGGTGCCAAAGGCCACCACCACCAATTATTGAAGAAGGCACTTTGAGCCTGTGCTGCCCAAATGGTATTGCCCAGCAATGGTTCGCGCAGCGGACCCAGACCAAGCACCGCCAGATAGAACGAGGCAAACACTGAATAAAAGACTTGGTTCACAAAAGCGGCTGCAACGAAGGGGAGAAGGTTCGGCAGGATTTCACTAAATATGATGCCTAAATCCCCCATTCCTGAAAGTTTGGCAACCGAAACGAACTGGCGTTCCTTCATGGTGAGAACCTGGGCTCGGATCACGAGTGTTGGGCCCATCCATGCAAGCAGCACCACCACAAACGCCATGGTGTAAATGGTGACATCACGTTTGTCAAGCGAACCGGCTATGATGACCTGCATCAGAAGAGCTGGGATGGGTGTGAGGATTTGACATATACCCTTAATTATCATGTCCAGCCACCCACCAAAGTAAGCAGAAATAAAGCCCAATACCACGCCAATAAAGGTGCCTAACGCTCCCGCAAGAAGGCCGATGATGGCCGTTTCCTTTAACCCAACCACCATCGCCACGTACAAGTCACGGCCAAAGAAATCAGTACCGAGCGGGAATTCCCAACTGGGAGGTTGTTTGCTTTTAACGGATATGGGATAGGCGTGTTTGAGGTCTACCGTAGCTAAACCATAAACAGTAAATATAACAAGCATGAGCAAAATGAACAAGCCGACTGCCAAACTCTTGTTACGACGCAGGTAGCGCAAAAACAAAGTTAACCGGCTTGGTTGGATAATTTCAGGTCGAGTTAAGGCTGCTGTTGTCATTCTTGAGGCTCCTTACTCATTTCGAATACGTGGGTCCAGCAATGGGTATATGAACTCCATCAATACCATCAGAGTTGCGACGGCAATGGTGACAAATAATAC
>DASWEH010000245.1:0-3524 GCA_036394895.1 Anaerolineales bacterium | reverse complement strand
AATCCTATCCCCGTAGCGGATGCAATTCCAGCGACCGAGATGGAGCCGATCATTGAGAGGGCTTCCAAAGAGGCGAAAGAGAAAAAAGTCCACGGACAGAATTTGACTCCGTTCCTCCTGGAGAAAATCAGTGAGCTGACCAGGGGAAGATCCATGACAGCAAATCTGTCGTTGTTGCTGAACAACGCGCGTCTGGCCGCGAAGATCGCACATGCCTTGCGCATCGCGGAAAAACGAAGACTGGCATAAATGCAAAATGGATTTACGATTTCAGAAGTGATTCTGGCAAAGCCAGCCGAAATTTACGGGGCCTGGTTGAGCAGCGAAGGCCACAGTGCGATCACGGGCAGCCCTGCAAAAGTGGATGGCAACGTGGGAGGCGAGTTCAGCGCCTGGGATGGATACATCTTCGGGAAGACTCTAGGGCTGACACCGAACCGGCGCATCGTTCAAACCTGGCGGACATCTGAATTCCCAGACGAGGCGCCTGATTCGCACCTTGAAGTTTTGCTTGAAGAGGTTGCTGAGGGGACAAAGATCACCCTCACCCATAGCGACATGCCTGAAGATCAAGTTGATTCCTATCGGCAAGGTTGGGAAGATTTCTATTTCAAGCCGATGAAAGAATATTTCAAATAACAAAAATCCGCCTCAAACCTTGACTGTTTAGAACAAGTGTTCTATAATCGACCAGAGTTGTCACTTATTCGACAAAGGAGGTCGAGATGACTGCATACCGTAGAAATACCGGGGATGGACTTGTTTCTTTGTTCCGCGATCTTTTTCGCGGACGCCGCTTTAATCGAGGTGCAGCCTGGGGCATGATGATCATCGGTGCATTGCTTGCATTCGAAATCTTCAACTTCAGCACCACGCAATTCGCGCTGAGAGATGTGCTGGGCGACCTGACGTTTGCAGGAATGCGCTGGGCGAGCATCTTGGCAGTCGCATTCTGTGGCATTGACTTTGCCGGTATCGCCCGCATCTTCACCCCTGAACAAGGTGCGGATGAACCCAAGGAAGTTTATTATCTCTTTGGCGCGTGGTTTTTGGCCGCTACCTTCAATGCCATTCTTACCTGGTGGGGTGTGTCGGTAGCGATCGTCAGTCATGCCAGTGCCTCGGGTGGCGCAGTGGTCAGCGCGGTCACGATGACAAAAGTCGTCCCGATCTTTGTCGCGGCGATGATCCTGTTGATCCGGGTGTTGATCATTGGCACATTTTCCCTCGCAGGCGATCGTCTCTTTACGACTGACACGCGTCGCTCCTCATCCTACAACAATTATCCACGCCCTACGCAGGAACAGACGTATCGACCTGCTGCCTCTCAACCCATGGTTCGCCCGGCTTCCACATTGAACCGGCCGGTCCAAAGTCAGAGTGCGCAAGGCAATACAGGAACCTTCCGTCCGGCGCCCAAAACGAATACCCCTCAACAAACATCCTTCGTCCGACAGGAACCAACGTATCACAACATTCATGGCCAAAACAACACGGAACGCACAAACACAACCGACCGATCCTACGACGCGTAAATTTATAAGGAATACTTTTTACGGATTTGATCAACTAAAACACAATTTAATATCCGAACTCATTTCGAGCTCGGGTCCCTAATTTAGAATGAGGAACCCTACTACTATGCCCCGTGCTCGCTCCCAAACTCAAGACGATTGGCAAACAGCCGCGGCCTCTGAAACTGGTAGCGGCTGTTTGTCTTTTTATGCACTTCCACCGCTTGCAGCCCTTGTGATTGTAGGCTTCGTGGCGTTTGTGGCTCTCAAATCACCACTTACACCAAGAGCATTGCCAGTGAGTGATTCAACCATGCTGCTCCAGACCGCGGTGCCTCCCCTCAGCAATGTGCCGCCCAGTCAAGCGCCTGGACAACTTCCTGAAACCGGCGTGGTCACTCCTATTTGGTCCTTCGCCTCCGACAACGTGATCTCTCCCAGTGGACTCTCCCCCATCTTCACAAAGGAAGTCCAGCACTGGGGAAATGATATTATTCGATGGGCGAACGCTGCTTCCGTGGATCCAAACCTGGCGGCGACGGTCATGCAAATCGAATCCTGTGGCGATCCGCGCGCGACCTCCCGTTCTGGAGCGATGGGATTGTTCCAGGTGATGCCATTCCATTTCCATTTTGGAGAAAACCCCTATGATCCAGAAACAAACGCTCTGCGCGGTCTGAATTACCTTTCGGGTGCATTTCAGAAAGGTGGTGGAGATGCACGCCTGGCAATGGCTGGTTACAATGGCGGCGTCGGTGTGATCGCGCGCGCTGAATGGCTGTGGCCATCGGAAACAAAGCGCTATGTTCTCTATGGCGCGCCGATTTATGAAGACGCGCGTAATGGCGCCACTTCAAGTGCCATGTTAACAGAGTGGTATCAGAAATATGGAGTTAGTCTGTGCAGGCAAGCCGCGCAACGATTGGGAATACCCTGAATTACTTGCTGTTTTTATAGAGTGGCAACCAAATCGCAAAGGTTGTCCCTTTGCCCTCTTGTGAGTTAACTTCGATCCTGCCCCCGTGACGTTCGACAATCCAATTTGCAATGGAGAGACCCAGGCCAAAGCCTGTGGTCTCTCTGCGCGTACGGGATTTCTCGGCGCGATAGAAGCGCTCGAAGATGTGAGGTAGATCTTCAGCCGGGATGCCCGGCCCCGTATCCCGGCAAATGATGCGCGCCTGTTCCCCGATTTTTTCCAAGCTTAGGAACACGTCCCCGCCCTGAGGTGTATATTGGATCGCGTTCGCAACCAGATTGATAAACACCTGTTTGAGACGGTCACGGTCGCCACTCACATAGACTTGATCGATTTCATTGAGACGGACGTGCACCTTGCTCCCTGCAAGAATACTCATTTCCTGAAAGACTTCGGTGATGAGGAGATCCAATTCGACGCGTTTCATGTTGAGCGCCAGCTTGCCTGATTCAGCCTGAGCAAGTAGCAACAACCCACCCACCAAACGCGTTAGTCGCCCAGATTCCTGATCAATACTCATCAATGATTCCTCGTCGAAACGCTTCATACGGCGCATGAGATCAGCATTCCCCTTGATCACGGTGAGCGGTGTGCGCAGTTCATGACTCACGTCGGCAAGAAGACGTTGTTGTGATGTAAAAAGTGCTTCGAGCCTCTCCAGCGTCTGGTTGAACGAGCCAACCAAATTCCCAATTTCATCATTCTCTGATCCCAAATAAGGGATGCGGCGCGAGAGATCGTCGGCACGGTTAATCTGCTCAACTGTTTCGGTGATCGCCTCAAGCGGCTTAAGTGTTTGACCAAGCGTGAACCAAACGACAATCCCTGAGAAAAGAACCGCGACCACCCAAGTGATCGAAAGGACATCCGTCAGGTTCTTACGGGTAATATCTACAACATCGAGACTGGAGGCCACTTGGAGAACGGCAATAATATGATCACCACGCTGTAGAGGGACCGTCAACACACGGAGATGTCCATCCGAGGTATTCTTGTCCTCGTAAATTGGGGCATCGATATGCAAAGTATCC
>DASWEH010000244.1:0-3977 GCA_036394895.1 Anaerolineales bacterium | reverse complement strand
CATCCTCAGACTTAATTAAAAAAGATGCTCCTTCTTATCGAGTTGGCGCAGATTGTGCCAGCAACGGTACATTGACGTTGTATGTAGATGGTCAACAGGTTGCTTCTGTATCTGACGTCTCATACACCAGCGGTGGTGTGGCTGTGATCGTATGGAGCGGAGAAGAAGCGACTAAGACGGATGTGTCTTTTGATGATTTCCTGATGACGGAACTTCCATAGCGTTCGTTTGATCCGAATATTATCGCGTCCAACTGTTAATTGATAGAAGAGACCCATCCAGCCCTTGAGGATAGTTAAGGAGACTGCAAAATGAAAAACAACTCGTATAGTCTGTTTATTGCTGTTACTGTGCTTGTTCTCGCATCACTGGCGTGTAATATGTTCGGGAGCAGTGCGCTTATTGAAGATGATTTTTCAGATGGCGATACATGGGGTACCGGCACAGACGATGACCGTTCAGTAAAATATTCAAATGGTGCGTTGCAGATGTCTGTCAACAAAGATTTGTATTTCGTGTGGAGTACACCCAACGGTGAAGACTATGAGAACGTTCACATTGAAGTGACTGCATACAACCATTCCACCGACTCAGCGGGAGCGTTTGGGATCATTTGCAATCTCCAAATAACTAATACATCTTATTATTTCGCCATTACCGGAAATGGAAAATATGCCATCGGAAAATATACATTTGCGGGTGACACACTTCTTACAAATGACGGACAGTGGGGTGATTCCAACTTGATCAAATCGGGTGCCGACTCGTATCATATCGGCGCCGATTGTAACAGTAACGGTACACTGATATTGTATGTGGATGGTCAGCAGATTGATTCTGTGAGCGATACAGCATATGCGTCAGGAAATGTTGGTCTCTTTGCCTGGAGTGGAGAGGAACTCAACGGAACGGATGTATCTTTCGATGATTTTGTGGTGAAAAAACTCAAGTAGTTTGAAAAGTATATTTATTTGACATATCTCGCACTTCGCTCGCAATGCAGGATTTTTTAACTTCACCGAGAGATATTCTGTGCTATGATTCAAAGGACATGGACCGCCGCAGACTCCTCCTTTACTTGCTTTTGAACGTACTTATTTCTGTCTGTGTGACGAGCGCGATCTTGTTCTGGTATGACCGTAATTATCGCTCGGTAAGTGTTTCAGCGGTTCAGCCCGCAGCCCAGTCCCTAAGTCAGGGAGTTTCTGCCCCACAAGCGACATTAAATCCTCAAATCGATATTCCTGTGGAGATTGTCAGCGTGATCGGCGCAGGGACGCTGAATGCGGAGTGGGTTGTTGTAAGTTATAAAGGTGAAGATCAGATCAATCTGGCAAATTGGCAGTTGAGGGATGAAAACCGGCATGTCTTTGTTTTCCCTCAATTGGTTCTTCATCCGAATGGTGCCGTGCAAATCCATACCGCTTCCGGGACAAATACTGTGATCGATCTATATTGGGGTGAGAGTGAACCCGTTTGGCAATCGGGTGAAAATGCACAGTTGTTTGATCCGAATGGAAATCAGCGCGCAGAGTATAAGGTACCGTAGTTACCTCGGTGGTTGAGTAGCGACGAGTGAAATGAGGAGCGTATCGAAACCACCAATAACATACAAACAAGAAATAAAAAGTGAGCCTGAGCTTGGTAGTTTCGATACGACCTGAGACAAGCACTCAGCCCTATTCAACCACCGAGTTGTAAACAAAAATGACTCAAGCACTCTATCGAAAATATCGACCGAAAGAATGGGACGAAGTTGTGGGACAGGATCATGTTGTCACCACCCTTAAGAATGCCATCGCCGCGGACCG
Source organism: Anaerolineales bacterium (assembly GCA_036394895.1). Classification (GTDB taxonomy): domain Bacteria; phylum Chloroflexota; class Anaerolineae; order Anaerolineales; family Villigracilaceae; genus Defluviilinea. The sequence goes on along the minus strand of DASWEH010000244.1, from coordinate 2,166 downwards.
CGTTGCGCATGCTTATCTTTTCGCGGGTTCACGTGGAACGGGAAAAACGACTCTCGCGCGTCTTCTAGCGAAAGCGGTCAATTGCCTAAATCCTGACCGGACAAAAAGACCTGATAACGCGTGTGAAAACTGTAAAGCCGTCAACGAGAATCGTTTTCTTGATCTCATTGAGATCGACGCGGCATCCAATACATCCGTTGACGATGTCCGCGATTTGCGGGACAAGATCAATTTCTCACCTTCACAGGGTAAATATAAGATTTACATCATTGATGAAGTCCACATGCTTTCGACAGCCGCTTTCAATGCGCTGCTCAAAACACTTGAAGAGCCGCCCCCACATGCCATCTTTGTTTTAGCCACAACCGAAATTCATAAGATCCCTGCAACAGTATTATCCCGTTGCCAGCGTCACGAGTTCCGCCGCGTGCCTGTGGATGAGATCGTCAAGCAGCTCAAGCTCATTATCAAAGCTGAAAAAATCCAGGCAGAGGATGACGCGCTGATTCAAATCGCACGCCAATCGGCAGGTGGAATGCGCGATGCAATTTCTTTGCTCGATCAGCTTTCGTCTATGGGTGAGAAAATTACCCTCGCGCTCGCGCAAACCGTGCTAGGCACTGCCACGAGTCAAACCGTGTTGGGAATCATCTCGTCCGTCATGGATCACGATCCAGCGCATGGACTCGAGACGATTCATAAGGCTCTGGATGCTGGTGCCGATCCGCGCTCGCTTGCGCGTCAGATCGTCGAATATTTGCGCGGTCTCATGCTCATTCAAATGGGCAATGCCAACCAGGTCGAAGCCACGACGGATGTAAGGAAGCAAATGCAAGCGCATGCCCGGTCATTTTCAACAAGCGATGTTTTGCGCATGATGAAAGCCTTCAACACTGCTGCAACGGATTTGCGCGGCGGCTGGCAACCCTCTTTGAGTTTGGAACTCGCTTTGGCAGAAGTGTTGGATGCGCCGAACGAGGTCACTCCGTTACTTGGCCCGCTGTATCAGACCAAGCCTCAGCCCTTCGACGTTACTCAGGACAAGCCTGCTGCCGCTTCACAAACCGGAGCCAAGTCTAAGGCTGCACCTGACGCGCTCCCGAAAGAGCCTGGGGGCGATGTCAGTGGCCTGAGCGCAACGAGCAAAGACGAAATGCAAGCACCGCATCCGGCTGAGAAATTCACGCTCGACGCGGGTGATGTCATCAAAGCATGGAAGCATCTATCATCCTCCTTGCCAAAGACGCAGGCGAATCTTTCCGCCTTATTGAATTCGGTTAGGATGATCGATGTGCAGGGCAAGACCCTGATCTTGGGCCTGGCGAGCGATGTGTTGGTCTCAAAGATCGATAAGCCCGATCAGATCGAAGTGATCAGAAAGTTGATCAAGGATGAATTTGGCGTGGACGTGAATGTTCATTGTGTCGTGACGACCGCCAAAGGTAAGATCCCACCGAACATCCCACAGGATGGAATGGTAGCAACTGCCCTCCAACATGGCGGCGAAATTGTGGATATGCAGGATTGATATGTGTAATTGAGGTTTGTTTATGGCAGCGAATAAGGAAAATAAAAGAAAGAAAAAAAGTGATGTTAAGCCAACTTTTATAATAAGTGTTTCGCCTCAACAGACCTCCAAAAGGATAAGCGAAGCGCAGAATATTCAACTTGATATAATCGCGCATACGAATTTTAATTTTTTGGAAGGCAGAAAGATTGTAGAGCTATTGAAAGAGAATCACAGGATGTGGCGCGCGGTTTTGATGCCCCTGAACTTGATCTCGCTTCGTGATATGGAAAATGGAAGATGGCACACAGATACACTTTATATTTATCCTGAGGACGGTTATCAATTCCAATTGGAAGAATTGGTAAGAGAACAATTCAACGCCGATGAAATCGAATGGATTGGTGGCTCGGATGCAATGGATATATTAGGAACGACAGAGATTGAGAATAAGTCTCAGGTGATTCTGTCTGTCTGGTGGGATTAAAGTTTGGTTGGAAAGTTAATTACTTAGAGGAGTATCCGATGGCAAAAGGATTTAACAAAGGTCCGCAAATGGGTGGTGGGGGGATGATGGCACAAATACAAAAGATGCAACAACAACTTGCTGAAGCACAGGAAAAACTTGCTTTGGAAACCGTCACTGCCACAGCAGGTGG
>DASWEH010000243.1:0-13937 GCA_036394895.1 Anaerolineales bacterium | reverse complement strand
TAAAAGCCGCGCAGCGGGTATCCAGGCGGAAGTTATTAAAGCCTCGCCCGAAAACAAGGTCATCCTGGCGCCACCCTCTTCAAGTGGATTTACTCCGCAGGTACGGCTTGGTTTCCTAAGTGGAGATGAGTGGGAGCCAGCCATCGCGGCGGACAGATTCGGTCACGTCTACATGATCTACCCCCAGTGTGGAGGCGTGCCTGGTTGTGACAGCTGCTATAGCCCAACCATGATTTTACAGATCAGCAGCAACCATGGCCAGACATGGAGCTCGCCAACTGTTATTTATCCAGAGGGTTCAACCAGCTACCAGGTCGATGCACAGATAACGGTAGATCCCGTGGATGGTAAGACTGTATATGTTTCATGGCTTCAAAACAATAAATCAGACATCATTGTAGGGAAATCTTCTGATTATGGTGCCCCAGAAAGTTGGTCGTTTGTCCTTGCCGACCATACCAACGCAGGCACGGATAAACCCATTTTGGCTGTGCGTGGGCAAGATGTCTATGTCTCTTATAACCATGCTCAGACCGCGTTTGTGACCCATTCTCATGACGGTGGTATGACTTTTACCGAGGTAAAGATGAATCAAAACGCCAAACTAGGCTGGTCACTGGGCGGTGGTGGCACGGTCACACCAGATGGGAATGTGTATTTTGCTTGGGATGGTTATGAAGGCAATGGAGGCGCCAAGGGTAAAGTCAATCTTTACATCAGCAAATCCACGGATCGTGGCGCGACATGGACAACGACACTTCTTGATATCTCGTCTTCTCCACCAGATTGTTCAGAGTTCAGTTGTGGTTGGGCATTTCTAGGTGCCGCGATTGCCATGACCTCAGATAGCTCTGGCAATCTTTACGCGCTTTGGAATGCCGGTGCCGAACCTAGAGGTCCAGAACGGATCTATTTCTCCAAATCCACCGATGGCGGGAATACATGGTCATCTAAGTACGATGTATCTACGGCTCAACAAGGTATCCATCATAACTTCCCGGCGATTGCCGCGGCAGGCAATGGCGATGTGCGAATCGCTTGGATGGATGCACGTGCCGCGCATGGCGATATCAATCGCTGGAATGTTTACTTTCGTTCCTCAACCAATGGCGGCTCTAGCTGGACATCTGAAGTAGATGTCTCAACGTATGTGAGCGGGTATAGCTATATCTTCACCGATGGCTTCAGGTTTCCCTATGGGGATTACTTTGAGATGGACGTGGATGAGCAGGGAACGAATCATCTGATCTTCGGAGAAGGACCCGATTATGCTGGGCCGGGTTCCATCTGGTATGTGCAAGGAAAATAATTGGCGGAATGTTACTCATATGTGGTTCTGGAAATCTCGACTCCCCGAAAGAAAAGGACAGCTTTGCAAAATCATCGCCCGCGGCAAAATGAACTCAATCTTGGTCGAATTTGAAGATGGGTTCAGAGTAGTCACGTCGCGATACGCTGTGAGAAGGAAGATTATCAAATAAAAATATCTTCTGTTTGCAAAATAACATAACAATACAAAAAAGGGGCTGTCCAAAAAGAGCTGGGCAGCCCTTTACTTTCTTAAAGTGGCATGAATCAATAGGGCATGAAAAAACGCAAAGTTCCGGCTCCGGTGTTCAAGCCATATGTGATGAATCAAATGGCGCTCCTGCCAGCCAGTTATGAAGAGCTCATTCCAGTCGATCACCTGGTCCGCGTAGTCAATGAGGCAGTGGATTGAATCAGGATCGAAAATCTGCTGCAGCAGTATGTGGGGAAGGGACCTCGAGCTATCATCCGCGAATGATGCTGAAGGTAGTGGTGTATGCCTACTGCAAAAAGATCTACACCTCACGCAAGATCGCAGCTGCGGTGCGGGAGAACATTCATTTGCCCCTTTCGATTGTTTTTTTGGGGCTACCTAGAGTTTCTTCCTGGACAGCCCCTTCGGTAGTTACGAGTTTATGTCAATTTGAGAAATTTACATGTCTCACGGTTGCCCATCCCAATTGCCGGCGATAGGCATATCACCTGGATTGCCCAAGCCGAAGGATATATCCGCAAAACCAACATCATTCGAGTTGCGCAACAGGAATATCCCGTTGCGATACACACCGATTGTGTCCACGCCATCATTGTTCCAGTCTCCCATCACGGGCTTGTCACCGGGAATACCATAGTTGAGGGCTATGTCTGCAAACCCGGTTTCATTGGTGTTTTTCAGGAAGATAATCCCGTTGCTCGGACGGAATACACCGGTCGTGTCCATCCCATCGCCATTCCAGTCTCCCGCAATCCCCACATCGCCTACATTTCCCAGATAGAAACTCATTTCTGCAGGGCCGGCATCATTGGAATTCCTCAACAGGAACTGGCCCGTCCAAGGACGATAAACACCGATTGTATCCACGCCATCGCCATTCCAATCCCCGGCAATGGGTTGATCACCCGGCGTGCCGAAGGCGAACACCAGATCTGCAAAGCCGACGGTATTGGAGTTGCGCAGGTAGAACTTCCCGTTGCGATAGATGCCAATGGTGGCATCACCATTCCCATTCCAATCCCCAACCACAGGATAGTCGCCTGGCAGACCATAATTGAGAGCCAAATCAGCAAAGCCCGTGTCATTCTTATTCTTCAGGTACAACAGCCCATTGCTCGGACGGAACACGCCCGTGGTATCCCGTTCTGGGGTGGGACTAGTTGAGGAAGGGTAATTACCAATTCTAACTGCAGTATCGCTTGTTAGATTGTTGACAATCAAAACCAAGTTACCGCTGGAATTGGTAGTTTGAGAAGTGAAATTTGAAACTTGACCGGTATAAGTATTCCACCACTCAACAGGATAAGACGTATTAGGTGTGAACCCACTAATGCTGACCGTACCGGATACAGGAGTTATTGTAACTGGAGTCGGGCCGCCTGGGTAGCCGCCAATAACGTTATACCAAGTGTGTAGTTTATTGCGAATCCATAGATGAGCGCGTTTATTAGTCAAGTCTTTTTGTCCCCACGCTTCCAAGTTAGTAGCAGATGCTGAAGCGGAAGCGTCTTGATAGCGGCCATTATTTAGGGGAATAACTTTGATAAATCTGTTAAAAGTTCTAAACATCGGTCGGTGGTCGTATGCAGGGGTTGCACTCAGGTTGTAGATCTGCTTGGTAAAGTGGCCTCCTGCGAGAAAGTGCTCTATAAGTCCACCATGATTAATTCCGGCCCAGATAAAGTCGTGCAGCCATTCTCCACCTTCGGCATTTGATTCAAACAAAACATCTGCCGGTGGACTCCAAGCAGTTTCTCCTCGAATAAAGGGTTTTTTGGTTGATGCTGCGAAGTTATTTGCAGTGCTTAATTTATATGAGAATAATGCCGAATCGTAATAACTGGCGAGTGCCCCTGTATCGTCTACATTAGAATAATAGTGTTGGTCTGCGTAATCTATATCTCGATAAAGCTTGTAAGCGTTCGCAGAACCTCCATTGTTCCAAAACTCCCAAGGATAGTTGCTACCATAAAATGAAGTTGTGACCAAATGCGAATTGGGGTGATCACGTCGGCATAAATTTCCTAAAACTGGATCTAAAATGGGTTCTTGGCCAAACACTCGGCAATGCATGTATTTACCAAATTCATCTGCCATAGTGTAATGGTTTGTTGTTGGTCCACCCTCGTTCAGGAGCTCCCATGAGTGGATGTTTGTAGAATATCCCCAACGAGCTTGCATGTACCGCCACCAAGCTTGTTGCAACCATCGAACCTTAGTGACTGTTTGGCCATTACCGTAAAAATTTTCAACACTTTGGTTCGCAGTGGGCTGGCCGTCAAAATCAATTGTTTGGAAAATCCTGTCATTTTTTTCGAGCATTACCGCTTTTAGGTATATTCCGTATTGGTGTGCCAAATTGAGAAGTTTGTCAAACGAATATGCATCACGCTGGTTGATGTATTGGTGCATTGACATCCAAGGTTTGGAAAGGAGATTGGAACAATTACTTGAACAACTTGCTTCTTCCATCCAAACATGATCAATAAATACGTGTCCAGCTACATTGTCGCTGTCTTGTGACTTTGCATTATTAAATGTTAGATATAAATTAGGCAGGAAATCTGATGTACCGCTACTATATATGCCTTCTAAGAATGACCAGCCGGAGTTTTGAGGGTCAGGTGAAACTTGCTGTGAATTATAAGTTGCCGCGACAACGCTTCCCGCACTTGGTTCATTGCAAAGACTTGTCGTATTTGAAAGACTGGAGTTGCTTGTTTTAATGGCAAAACCATATGGTTGACCAGCAACAAGTGGTCCTTCCAGGTTCATGGCTTTAAAGCGCACCTTGATTCTGTAATTAGTATTTTGTTTAACAGGAACTTGAGTAACAAAGCGGCATGGAGTAAAGCGCTGCTGAGTACCGTCTGGCGAGACCGTATCGTTAAACTCCAACCACATATAATATTCAGACCCGATAGGTAAGCTAGGGGGTACAAGATTTGAGTAATTTGCACTAAATTGCGAGTTAATAGGATTTACTATGCCGTATCTTGGCTCTTGTGTTTGGTGGACGGGGTTTGGCGAACCCCACTTACCATATGCTTCACCGTAAATTGAAAATTGACTAATCCAGACTCGAGACAGTTCTATGCCGTTTTGTTCCATAATTTGAAATTTACTTTCATTGCCAATTACAGGGTTGATACTATCCAAGTCGTCGCCGGATAAGTTATAGCCAAGTGCAGGAAAATATGAACCATCATCATACTCAAAATATCTTGCGTCATCTGGGCTGACTTTTAGAAAACCTTTGTTTGTGGATTCGTTGACACTAAAAGTTGTCTCAGCACTTTGAGAGCTGCCCCTTGAGTCGGCAACAGTTATTTTGTATCTCCATGTACCGGACTTATTTGGTGAAAAGCGGACTTTCCAAGAGAAATTACTGGTTGGGTAAAACCACTCTCTATTTCCCTTAACTTGATCCTGAAATTCCTGATAGTAAAAAGCAGGTTGAGTAAAAGTGTTGCCTTGCGGGTCAGTAAAAATGGCATTAACAGTTATTCCAGTTGATGGAGGTATTCCAGACGGAGGATTTGGATCGAATGGAAAAAAAGTGTTTGACGCAAATGACCCATTAATATTAAAGGTGATTTCAATTTTTTCGTATTTAGGAATTTGGCTTCCTATATATTGGCCGCGGTTGTCATTTATATTTGCGATTATTGGCGCAGCCGAAATGGTATTGGGAAATGCTACACAAGAAAAAAGCAATATTAAAGCTATTGAGAGTCTAAATTTTTGAATAGCCATTATTCTCCGTAGTTTGAAACTAAAATATTATAGTCAAAGATATCGACACAGCAATTGTTATTGATGTCTGCAACATTTCCACAGGTTGTATTTCCACAATTTGAGACAAGAATGTTGTAATCAAAGACGTCAACCCGATTATCTCCGTTTAAGTATCCAGGCTTAATCGCCGTTTGGGTTGGTGTTGGAGTTACAGTTTGGCCAGAGGTAGTTTGTATATTCCATTGCCAACTCTCGCTAGTACGTTTTGTGCATTTATATCACTAACAATAGTTCTAATTATAGCGGTATTCGGAGTCATCTTTTTCCAGACCGCATTTGGGACCTACTTTCATTCTCACCTCAATTCCAGTTCCGTCGTTATTCCGGCTCTGAATCGAAAACGACCTTGACTTTAAAATCAAGATCGTTTCCTTCCCTACCTGTGGAGTGGAGACTAGTTACATTTTTGGCATTTTTCCCCTATTTTTTTAGGGGTGGGCGAAGGGGCACGATCCCTCAACCTTCGCATCCACAGTGCGATGCTCTGCCAATTGAGCTACGCCCACCATATTAAGTTGTTGTGCCTCCACATCCACAGTGTGGCGCTCTGCCATTGAGCTACAGGCACCATACTAAAGCGGACAAGATTTTACCACAGCGTCAAAAACTTCGGAAGTTTTGAAAACTTCCGAAGTCGGGTTAAAGCTTCAACACCGCCAGCACTTCGCTTTCAATCATCTCGCCAGGTTCCACAAACCCTAAACTCGCATACAACTTCCTTGCAACCTCATTCTCAGGCTTGTAACTAATCCCAACTTCTTTGATGCGCCCATCGGCGCGGAAAAGTTCGATCATCTTCTGCATCCCGAAACGCCCGAGGCCTTTGTGCTGAAATTTCTCATCTACCATCAAACGAAAGATAAAGGCTTGCCGTATTGGATTCTCAAAATTGAATCCATACATCAAAAAACCAACTGGCGTAACACCGTCAAAAATTCCAAACGGATGAAATTCCCAGTGCCCATCATAATCATACCCAAATTGCGCCTCGGCAATCGAATACAAATTCGACGCCACAAAATTCTTCTGGTCGTCACGCACTTTGAGTTTAATCAACTCATTCCAATTATCTTTTGTAACCGGACGGATCTCAGGCATATTATTTTGATTTGAGGATCCTATTAACCGAGTCAACCAACGATTCACGCTGGACCGAAACCTGCTCGCCGTTGATTAGGTTTTTGACTGCTACCTGACCTTTTGCCACTTCGTCGGGCCCAAGCACAAGCGTCACTTCCGCACCGATGCGATCCGCATACTTGAATTGCTTTTGCAGTTTCGTCGCTTCAGGATAACAAACGACATTCAAACCTGCGCGGCGTATTTCGCTTGCCAGCTTGAAGGATTCAAGCAACCTTCCCTCATCGAATACCGTTACAAACACAGGCGCGGGATTAATATTCAAATCCTTGGGCAGTAAGCCATACTTTTCCAGGATCAACGTGATAACCACATCTCCCATTGCAAAGCCAACGCCCGGGATTGGGTCACCTCCCACATCCCGCGTCAAATTGTCGTAGCGACCACCACCGAGAATGGAACGTTTGATATCACCGCCTACCTCCCATGCTTCGAAAACGGTCCCTGTGTAATAAAGCAAACCACGCATAATAGATGCGTCAAAGCTTACATACTCACTTAATCCAAGTGCATCAATCACAGCAAAGAAACGCGTCAGCTCGGCAGATTGCTTCCATAAATCCTTGTCAGCAAGCATCTCCTTCAGGTTTGTGATCTGCTCAGGAGAAAGACCAATTTCCTTCCCGTATGCCATCCAGGCTTCAGGCGTCATCTTCTCGCGGCGATCGATCCATGAAGAGACTGCAGGACGCTGGTCCGCTGGGATGTCGTAGGCATCGAAGCGATCGTCGATCAGGCGGCGATTATTGACTTTGATCAGCACCTGCTGCGGGCTGAGTCCAACCCGTTGAAAGAACGTTGCAAGAACGGCTGCGTTTTCTGCATCCGCTTCCGGCGAGCTGACTCCCAACATATCCACATTCCACTGAAAGAATTCGCGCGTCCGTCCCTTCTGAGGGCGTTCATAGCGCCAGAACGGTCCAAACGACCACCAGCGCACAGGAAAATTTAATTCGTTTTGTTTCTTTGCGATCATGCGCGCCAGGCTCGGCGTGAGTTCAGGGCGAAGCGTAATTTCAGAACCACCCCGATCCGTAAAGACATAGGATTGCTCCTTGACCAACTCCTCTCCGGATTTTGCCGCGTAGAGATCAAGCGATTCAAGAATCGGCGCTTCATATTCCTGATAGCCAAACGACTCAGCTACCTCACGCATCGTGTTGTACAACCAAACGCGGGTTGCCATTTGCTCTGGATAAAAATCTCGTGTGCCTTTGACAGACTGAATAACCTTTTTCATCAACGCTCCTAGTCTCGGTACGCCCATCGGGCTACTCGACCATCGTCAAAATTCAATGATTGAATTTTAGTTTTTTGTTGGTATAATTTTCAAAGAAAAATACAGGGGCGATCCTAAACCTTTCAAGGAGCTGCCGAATGGAAATCAATTATCAGGAAACTTCAAAAGACTTGCTCACCCGCATTGACATCCACGAAAAATATGGTTCCGCAAACATAGACCAGTGGACAACCGATCTGCTCAAGCCTCAGGCTAGTATGAACATTCTTGATATCGGTTGTGGCGCCGGCAAATTATGCTTCCTGTTCGATGATTATACTAAAGGTGCGGCAAAAATCACGGGTGGTGACTTTTCAGAAGAACTTTTAGATAAGGCGCGTGCCAGGAATAGGGAACGCGGCACGAATATCCATTTTCAATTTTTAGATTTCAACAAGCCATTCGATTTTGCGGATAACACGTTTGATCTTTGCACAAGTGCCTTCGCGATTTACTACGCATCAGACCTGGACTTTACATTTGGTGAGGCTCACCGGGTGTTAAAGCCTGGCGGACGCCTCTTTGTCTCGGGTCCGTTGCCCGAGAACAAGCAGATGTTCTATGACATCATCAAAGAAGCGACGAATGCTACTATCCCGCCTATGCCTGGTTCGTCCCGTTTCAAAGGCGATATCTTCAACACAATCGACAAAATCTTTGCCAAGACTGAATTACATAAGTTCGAGAATCACCTCACCTTTCCGGAGGTCGCACCGTTCATTGAATATGTTCGCGCCTCGTTGAGCGAAGATCGTCGACTTTGGACATCCATGTTCAATGGAAAAGAGGAATACGAAGCATTGATCCAATCAATCCAGGAGGTGGCTACACGCTGGTTTGAACGGGACGGTAAACTGGTGATGACCAAAGTCGTTGGCGGGATTCTGGCGACAAAGTAACATGTCATTGCGAGGAGGAGTAGAGCGACGACGAAGCAATCTCCTCGAAGTTTGGATAATGAGAGAACAGAGGTTGCACTTTGAATAAGAAACTCATTGATCTCAGCCATGAAGTTGAGCACGGAATGATCACGTATAAGGGACTTCCTGCGCCGATCATTTGTGACTTTCTCTCGCGGGAGGAATCTCGCAAGCACTATTCAGAAGGTACAGAATTCAATATCGGTAAGATGGAAATGGTTGCCAACACTGGAACCTATGTGGACAGTCCATTTCACCGCTTTGCAGATGGAATCGATCTGGCAGAGCTGCCGCTCGAGTCGTTAGCTGATTTAGAAGGAGTTGTCCTCCATGTGCAAGAATTTGGGCGCGCGATTTCAGTCGAAGCATTTCACGGCGTGAATGTCAAAGGTAAGGCCGTTCTTATTCACACAGATTGGTCACGTCACTGGCGCACAGATCAATATTTTGAGAATCATCCCTTCCTCACGAGAGACGCGGCAGAATTTTTAGCGGAAGCAGGCGCGGCCTTCGTCGGAATCGATACCTATAACGTCGATGATACAACGGATGGAACACGGCCTGCTCACACGATTTTATTGGGAAATCGTATCCCCATCTGTGAACATATGTGTGGATTGGAAAATCTCCCGGATCGTGGATTTCGCTTTCATGCAGCACCCGTCAAAGTGAAAGCGTTCGGGACATTCCCCGTGCGTGCGTACGCGATCCTCGACAAATAGCCCATGAAATTTTTTGGAAAACGAGTCCTTTTTCTGGGCGCGCACCCTGATGATATCGAACTAGGCTGCGGCGCTTTGCTTCATCACATAGCCAAGCAGACAGATGTATTGTGTGTTACCCTTTCAGATAACCAGAAAAATCCCGATTTACAAAATGTAAAAAGCGAACACTTTGACGCCATGGCAATGTTAGGTGTTCCAAAAGAAAATATTGTTTTAGGCCCGTTTACGACACGGGTCTTTCCTGATTCACGGCAGGAAATATTGGAGTACTTCCTCAGCCTGCGCAGGGACTTCCAACCCGATCTGATCTTTGTCCATTCAAAACAGGATGTGCATCAGGATCACCTCACGATGACCGATGAATCCCTGCGGGCATTTCGCGGCATCACTGTCTTGGGCTTCGATGTGGTCCGGTCGTCTTACGGATTCTTTCCACATTTTCTCGTCGAAGTGACAGAAGAAGATGTGAATAAAAAGATCGAAGCATTAGCCTGTTATGAAACATACCGCGACCGCTATTATTTCAACCGCGAGTTGACGCGTTCCATCATGGTGCGACATGGCGCGCTGGCAGAATGTCCATTTGCAGAGGGATTTGATATTTTAAGGATTGTAGGAAACTTTTCTAAAGACTAATATAAAGAGGTAAAAATGGATTTCAGTACCCTCTATCAGGAACTTCAAAATAGCACAGAGATGATCCGTGCTTTATTATTGGATATTACACAAGATGAGGCGCAGGTCAAACCCAACCTTGAAGCATGGTCCATCTTGGAAGTGGTCTGCCACTTATACGACGAAGAGCGTGAAGATTTTCGTGAACATGTTGATTTCATCCTTCATCGTCAGAACGAAGAATGGCATATGATTGATCCGCAGAGCTGGGTTACGGAACGGAAATATAACGAGCAAAACTTTTCCGCCATGCAGGAAAAGTTCTTTGCCGAGCGCCAACAGTCCCTTGATTGGTTGACGGAAATCTCCAACTCAGACTGGAACACAACATATACATCACAGTACGGCTCAACAAGCGCCGGAGAGATGTTGGCTTGCTGGGTCGCACATGACAACCTACACATACGTCAATTGGTTGAACTCAGACGAATGAGGATAGAAAACATAACAAAACCGTACGATCTTGAATATGCCGGTGATTGGTAAAAATAAAAAGAGGAAAGGCATCCATCGTCTTTCCTCTTTTTACTTATAAATTCAAAGTTATTCCTTTGGTATTCCCACTTGAATCATTCCATCCACCACTTTTACTGGGTACGCAGGCACATCCACCACAACCGGCAGTTGCACGGCTTTCCCCGTTCTTATGTCAAATTCGCCACCGTGCCGCGGACAGACGATATTGTAGCCTTCCAAATCTCCGTCGCCCAGCGGTCCGTCATCGTGGGTGCAAATATCGGCAATCGCAAAAAACTGATCAGCGATGTTGAAGATGACAATGGACTTGCCTTCCACTTCGATAAACAAACGCTCCCCACTGGGAAGTTCCGAGGCGGGGGCGATATCGAGAAATTCGACTTTGGATTCGTCAAAGGTTGTGTAATTGAACATGGAGGTAAGTATACAGGTAGACAGGTATACAAGTTTTCCGTGTCTACATGTTTTCTTTTGTACTTGTTTACGTCCTCATTCCACCAAACTGTCGCTGGCTTCACCCAAACCGTAGACACCCGCTTTCAATACTTTGAGGGAAAGCAAAGCGCACTTCAAACGGACGGGACCTAAGTCAATGCCAAGCATGTCAAGGATATATTCCTTATTAAGCTGCTTTACTTCTTCGATAGGTTTCCCGATGACAGATTCAATCAGCAAATCTGCAGAGGCTTGCGAGATGGCACAACCGTGTCCATTGAAGCGCGCGTCGGTGATCTTGCCGCCTTCGTCAGTGCGTAACGTAATCTCGATGTGATCACCACACAATGGGTTACTATCCTGGAATTGAATATCGTGCGGGTCAAGATGCCCACGATAGCCAGGATTTTTATAATGTTCTATGATGACTTCACGATAGAGGTCGTCCATCTTCTACTCCCGTCATTGCGAGGGCGTTAGCCCGAAGCAATCTCAATTGAGATTGACTCGTACGTAAGAGATTGCTTCGTCGTGGCGCTTCGCGCGACTTCTCGCAATGACGATTCTATTTATTATCCAAATAACTCATTTACTTTATAGATCCCATTCACAAGCAAATCCACTTCATCCTTGCTGTTGTAAAGATAAAAGCTGGCACGGGATGTGGCAGGAATACCAAATTTCTCATGCAACGGTTGGGCACAATGATGACCGGCGCGGATGGCTATTCCGTCTCGATCCAGAATTTGCGCCACGTCATGAGGGTGAACGCCATCTAGTGTGAACGCTGCTACCCCGCCTTTATCCTCCGCGCTGGGTCCAAATACTTTCACACCAGGCACTTCTTCCAACCGTTCGAGGGCATATTCTGTGATTTCGTGCTCATGCGCGGCAATTGCGTCCATGCCTAAAGAGGAAAGATAATCAACAGCTGCGCCAAAGCCGACCGATTCAGCAATGGCTGGCGTGCCGGCTTCGAACTTGTAGGGCAATGTGTTCGGACGGAAGGAATGCAAATGGACTTCCTTGATCATGTCGCCACCGCCTAGGAAAGGAGGCATTTTTTCGAGCAAATCCATTTTTCCATACAACGCGCCGATGCCGGTGGGACCACACATCTTGTGCGCGGAGAATGCTAGAAAGTCCGCGTCGAGGGCTTGCACATCCACTTTCAAATGCGGAACGGACTGCGCCGCGTCGACTAGGGTCACTGCACCGGCTTCGTGGGCAAGGCGAATGATTTCCGCGGCGGGATTGATTGTGCCGAGAACATTGGACATGTGCGCAAACGAGACCAGCTTCGGGCTGCGCGAAAGAAGCGATTTATATGCATCCAGATCGAGCAAGCCATCTTCTGTCACCGGGATGAAATCCAACTCGATGCCGCGCTCCGCCTGGAGGATGTGCCACGGAACCAGATTGGAATGATGCTCCATCTCGGTAAGGATGACCAGATCGCCTGCTTTTAAGTTTGCCCGTCCCCATGAGTAGGCGACGAGATTGATAGATTCGGTCGTGTTGCGCGTGTAGATGATCTGGTGTGCAGACGGCGCGTTGATGAACTTTGCAATTTTCACGCGCGCCTGCTCATACATAGCAGTAGCTTCTTCGGCGAGGGTATGAACGCCACGATGGATATTCGCGTTCGAACGACGATAGAACTGATCCATCGCTTCGATCACTGCGAGTGGCTTCTGCGAAGTGGCTGTGGAATCAAGATACACCAGCGGAACACCAGGTTTGGTCTCGCGCTGGAATATAGGAAAATCTTTGCGGATCTCGTTTATGTTTAGCGTCATGGAAAGTCAACGGGTAAACACGTATACAAGCAGACAGGTTACAACAGTTATATGTTTACCTGTCTACTTGGGTACTAGTCCACTAATAATCCGGAATCGCCTTTTCGCGTTTGCCTGATTTCTTAGCAACCGGGCGGATATGTTCTGAATTCAACGGATACCACAGGATTCGGTCAGGGACCATCCAGCCGTCGGTGAGAAATACGTTCGAGCGGAACTGCACCGCGACCATTTTGTTATCTACCTGAACAACAATCCCATGGATCCAGCCACGCACTCGTTCTTTATTTTTCTCGTGATCGCAATAGACCTCAACCGTATCGCCCACTTGAAAATCATGAGCAATACCTGGGGCTTTCATGTAAGCGAACTGCGGCACACGTGGTCCTTTGGATTTACGTTCATCGCCGTTTGTCGACGTGCGCGGCGGTGAGATTCTGTTCACCACCCGCACCGGTTCCACCGCGCGCGCCTGAGCTTGCGCGTTGGCTGGTTTCGTCGCAGACTTTGCTTCCACCACCTTTTTTGGTTTCGACTGCACTTTTGTTTTCTTTGTTTTTACTGGCATGTATGCTCTCAATTCTTTTTCAATCTCTCGTATTTTTACGCCATCTTATTGGCGATATATTCCTGAAAACGTTCTCGCACACCCTCAAACGGGATGCGCTGGAAAATGGGATCGAAGAACCCCTCCACCACGATCTTCTCTGCTTCCGCCTGAGGAATACCGCGCGACTTGAGATAGAACAGCGGTTCCTGTTCCAACTTTCCAACGGTCGCGCCATGGGTGCAGCGGACATCGTCCGCCAGAATTTCCAAACCGGGGATCGAATCGGCGCGCGCCCCATCGCTCAACACCAGATTCCGGTTGGCTTGATAACCATCTGTTTTCTGCGCTCCGGGCGCAACATAGATCATGCCCTGCCAAACGGAGCGACTCTTGCCTTTCAGTGCGCCCTTGAACAATAGATCACTGGTGGTATGTGGCGCCAGATGATTTTGTTGCGTGTCATGGTCAAGGTGCTGGTTGCCGTCCGTAAAATAAAAGCCGGACATGCGACCCGTTGCGCCCTCACCCGCCAAATCGAGTTCAGAAAAATTTTTGGTAAGGCGCGAACCGATCGCGCCAAAGATCCAATCAAGGTTGCCGCCGCGTTCGACACGGAT
>DASWEH010000242.1:0-7832 GCA_036394895.1 Anaerolineales bacterium | reverse complement strand
CGATACTACAAAGGCCAGGCTCGTGGGCATAAGAAACTCACGCAGTGGGCTCAGCAGATGGTCTTGCAAGCTCGTCGCTGGCTTCCCCAGCGCTTCCTGGTCGTTGTCGCAGACAGCAGTTTTGCCGTGATCGACCTGCTTGGGCAGCTGCGCCAACTACAAAATCCGGTCTGTATGATCACCCGCTTTCGCCTGGATGCTGCCCTCTATGAGCCAGCCAAAGCCGCGCCAGGGGCAAGAGGTCGTCCACGCAAGAAAGGTCAACGCCTGCCGACGTTGGAAACCATCGCAGAAGACAAGCAGACGCATTGGAAATGTCTCACCGTCCAGCAATGGTATGGTGAGAAAAAACGAAGGATCGAGATCACCTCCAACACCGCCGTCTGGTACCACACCGGTCATTCACCTTTGCCCATTCGTTGGGTCCTCGTCCGGGATCCAAAACGGCTCTTCAAGACACAGGCTTTACTCTGCACCGACCTTTCCATTTCGGCAGAACAGATCATCCAATGGTTTGTGCGACGCTGGCAAGTCGAAGTCACCTTTCATGAAGTCCGGACTCATTTGGGTGTGGAGACCCAGAGACAATGGGCTGACCTTTCGATTTTACGGATCACACCTGCCTTGCTGGGATTGTTTTCTATGATCACTTTACTGGCCAACCTCCATGCCCGAAAACAGAAACTGCCTGTACAACAAACCGCTTGGTATCCAAAAAAACTACCAACCTTTTCCGATGCCCTGGCGCTCGTGAAAGAGACCCTCTTTATGCAACACTATTTTGCAACATCACTATTTCACACCCACATCCGAAAACCACATCCAACTCGTTCCGCTTACCCAGTGCCTCACGCCATTCACGCCTTTTCAGGCAGATCATTTGGATAAAGTCTAGCTAAGGAATGGAGGGCGGGATTTCAATGGTTGGAATAATCTTCGGCGGCTCCTGAACAGTTGGAATCATCTCGGGCGGTATCTGAACCGTTGGAACCACCTCAGACGGTACTTTAATCGTTGGGACAATCTCTGGTAAATCGGTTTGCTTCACTTGAGGAGTTCCCAAACCAGGCAGAGGAACTGTAGTAGAAGTGGATCTAGGAGTCGGCGTTGGTTCGTTAGAGGCAGGCAGAATATTTTGATCAACAGGGGGAAGAACAATACCTGATTGATTCAATGCTTCAGCTTGGGAATCCAATGTGACAAGGATGCGGGCTTCGCTCTCTACATCCATCTCAGACTTCAATCGATCTACCACTTCCAGATACGCTTTTAACGCCTGAGAGTATCGTGCCGGATCATGATGGATTGCGATCAACTCATTCAGTCTGCGTTCTGCAATCGCCAGGTCCGTTCCGATAGGATCAGGCGAGACACTCCGCCAGACGTTCTCACTTGCGAGTTTCAAGGGATAGAAGGCATTCCCCGGCAACGCACTTTGAGCATAAGCCGTGCCTGCGACCAACAATGCCAATAGTACTATCGCAAAACTCACTGCAAGCCGCATAAACATGAATTTTGATTGCGGTCGTTGGCGCGGCCGGGCGTACATCTGCTGAAGCAATTTGGTACGGACGCGCGTCTTGAATGCAGCCGAAGGTCTGGCTTCCCGTCCGCGTTGCAGATACGCGCTGGTGAGCAACACTGGCTCCAGTTGCTGAGCATATTGGGGGTAACGACGCAGGCATTCATCAACATTTGAACTGCCCTGTTCCACATCACGCAGGCATTCCTGGAGAGCCTTTTCAAACTCGGTCATATCAATTCCTTCTCTTTTATGTATTTTGCAAGTGTTTGTAACGCGCGCATTTGCAAACCCCGAATAGTACCTTCTTGTTTATTCATTATTTTTGCGATACTGTCATTCGGCAATCCGGCAATATATTTCAGGATCAGGGCCTGTTGTTGGTCTGATGACAAAAATTGAAGCGCGTCGCGCATGGCCTGGAGGTCGAAACGCGTTTGCGCCTCCTCATCTGGCATTTCCATCTCAGATGGGAAGGCGAGCGCCTCTTCCAGAGGCAATGCATCTTTCTTGGTCCGGTAGTGATCGATCACAAGGTTTCTCGCAATCGTATAAAGCCAGGCAATAAAGGGAGAGCTGCCCATTTTGTAACGATCCAGGTTCTCCCAGGCTTTCAGAAAGACTTGCGAAACAAGATCCTCTGTATCACTCTCTTCTGAAACCCGGAAGTAAATATAACGAGTGACGCGCTCAACATAGGCATCGTAGAGTCGGGCAAATGCTTCAGGGTCACCGGATTTGGCTTGATCGACGAAACGCGCCTCTTCCAGCAGCGGAGAATCTTTATAAGTCGCTTGGGTAGTTCTCACAGTCATTAATCATAACGATGAATCTGGCTTTCTGTTTAAGCAAGTCTCTCCCCATTTAGGGGAGAGATTCGTTTAACGCTTGTAAGCTGCCGTTAGGATTCTAGTTTGATATATAAATAAAAGTGGTATGGAAATTTTTTACTGCTACCATTCGGTCTTTTTAAAGTAAATTATCCCCACTTGCTCTTCTCTGCCTTGCAAGGCTTTAGAGAGGCAAAGCACTCTTCATCGTAATAATGACATCAAAATTGACACCTGGAGTAACAGGATCTTCATAGATTTGATGGTCTGAATCATCGCCAGCCACGAAACTTCGAACCACCGCATACAGGCTATCCATCGATTCAACCACCGCCGGCCGAATGTTTTCCCAGGCGGATGTTATTTTTGCCTGCGTTTGAGGATGAATGGAAACCAAGATCACCAGGATCAGAAGCACGATAAATATGGATCGTCCCATGCGTGTAACACCTCCAACTCGCTCCCTATCACGAACGAGTCAACTTGTTGTATGATAGACAACGAGGCAGGCAAGGGCATGTTATAACGCCCGCTCAATGAGCGGGCGTCTGAGATTTGATTTTCGATTTAGAACGTAGGCTATTCTAATCTGGGAATAAAGCTTCCAATTCAGGGATTGAAACCCCGGCCCTGATCAGAGCTTCATGCTGGGCGCGTAATACAGGTAAGATTCTTGCCCGGTCCTTTTCACTTTTCGCAGCGTTGAACTTGACCAGCAACTTCTCATAATTTTCCAGGGCGCGTGCCCGGCGCATCTGATCACGTGAAACAACGACCAGTTCACTTACCCGGCGATTGGATAGGGTAATGTCCACGCCTAACTGATCGTTTGACGTCATCCGCCAAACATTTTCGCTGGTTAACTTCCAGTCATAAAGTTGGTCACCAGGTAGGGCTGACTGTGCAAAACTTGTCCCTGTGGCCAGAAACAAAATTAACATGGTCATCACGCCAATCGCAAATCTCCAGATCACCGGTGATACGCGCTTGCGCTGTGGGTTTTGCTGCATATAAATGCTCAACTTCGCACGCGCCCGTGCCTTGTAGGCTGGATCAGGAATCACTTCCCTGCCGCGCGAAAGCTTCGTTGCAGCCTTGAGAAGCGGCTCCAGTTGCGCAGCCTGTTCAGGGTAAAGTGCCAGGCATTCGTCGACGTCGGATTCGCCATCTTCGATCTGGTTCAAACAAATATCCAGAATAGTTTCGAGTTCATTGTTCATAGGACCATCTTTTCTTCCAATTGTTTGGCTAATGCTTGCAAGCCTCTCATCTGAAGCGCCCGGATCGCTCCTTCGCGCTTGCCCAAATGACGCGCAATTTCATTATTTGACATTCCTTCAATAAATTTCAACGTTAGCACCTTCTGCTGATCATCCGTCAATGCCCGCAAGGCTGTTTTGACTGATTGCATTTCAGCAGTCAGATCGATATCATTCTCCACGACCTCCGAATGGTCGGGGTGAGAGAGCTGCACGTCATCCAAAGCTGTAGTCACCTTACGAGTACGATAATGGTCAATCACTGCATTATGCGCTATCGTATATAACCATGCCAGATAAGGCGTTCGACTGAAGCGGAATCGGTCAAGGTTGCTCCAGGCTTTGAGGAAGACCTGTGAGGTAATATCTTCAGCCGTCTGCTGATCCTCCACGCGGAAGTACACAAAGCGGTAAATACGCTCCATATAGGCGTCGTATAACTGTCCGAACGCCTCCGAATTACCATCCTGCGCTTGAAGCACGAGCTGATGCTCGTTTGCCAAGGGCATTCTGGATTTTTTAGTGTTGTTTGAATCCAACTAGTGCTACCTCTTATAACGAGTTTCGTTTTGTACTGTTATACAAAACACTCTCCCGGGGTTGGGAGAGCATTGCAATTTTGTTAACCCTTTGAGCTTGAGTAGGTTTGCGATCTTACTTGAGAAACACAATCCTGACACTCGCTCTCCAAATATTATATCATCTGTCATTTAAGTACTTTGATAGAATGATATAACAATTGCGTTAAAACAAAAGGACGGCCTTTCGACCGTCCCTTGGCTTAGAAAAGGAATATGGATCTAGTTAATCCTGCGGGCTCTGCTGGGATTCGGAATGGCACCCGCCATCTTGATGTGCACCATTCTCAGGCTGGCTTAAGAAGTTCGACTGCATTTGCAGACTCTGTACCTCAGAGCTGGATAACCGGTCGTGGTTTAGGTTGGTTTGTATGCCACTGACCGCATGGGCTTGCACCTGGGCGGTATTTGCGTCAGTTTTGAGCCATGCTCCCTGAACGGTCATATAGGTCGCTGCAATAAGGGTAAGGCTGATCAGGAGAAAAAAAGCAACTCGGGCAATCGGCTTGGACATGGTACTTACACTCCTTGTCCCGCAGAGCGGGATGGCGCTAAGGCGCTCATCAATCTATTTGCCTGTCGAATCGGACACAATTTAACCCCACTTATGACTGTTAAATTATACCTAAATATGTCTGAATTAGTAATTAGAAGATAATTAGTGTTCTCGCTTCAAGGGATTTCAATGATTGGCGACCCTTGCGCAACACCACCGCTACTTCCCGTTTTTGTTCCAAAAAAGCCCGACCTCCTAAGAGATCGGGCATATCATCAAATAACGATCAGACTAAAAGCCTTCGAGCTTGCTTAGGTCCGCAATCCCTTTGGACAGGCTGGCAATCTGTCCCACCAGCGCAAGCCGGTTTTTTCTTATCTTTTCATCTTCCGCCATCACTAGCACTTTATCGAAGAAGGTATTGATGGACGGGATAAGCTTGACGACGATGTTCAGGAACTCATCGACGGTGGATGGTTGACGGTGAACCGTGGATCGAATCATTTTATGCAGATTCTTTTCTTCAGCTTCTACCAACAATTTTTCATTAACAACTGGCAACTGGTCACTCTGCACGGATGCCGATCGGATAATCCTCACACAACGCGCGTACCCTGGCAGGATGCTCCCCCAATCCTCCCGTTCAACCCACGCCTGGAGTTGTTTCACCGCTTCTGCCGCGGCGGCTGGATTCGCGGATTGCTCAGCAAGAACTGCGTCCACGACATCATATCGGTAACCCATGTCGTTCAACACAACTCTTAGGCGACCCGTGATGAAGTCAAGGACCTGGGTCTGCACTTCTTCTTTGACTTCAATGGGTTGAAGTTTTGCAGATTTCTTTACAGCCTCTCTCAGATCAAAAGAGATGCGTTGCTCAATCAGCGGCTGGACCACACCGATCGCGGCGCGGCGCAACCCAAACGGATCTTTCGCGCCGGTGGGAGCCAACCCTGCTGCGAAGAGTCCAACTAATGAATCGATTCGATCTGCCAACGCGACAGCCACACCGAGCTTTGATTTTGGCACCGTCTGATATTGCTCGCCGATGGCGTCGGCAACTGCTTTTTGTTCGCCGCTACGCAGGGCATATTCGCGCCCAATGATTCCTTGCAGCGAGGTCATTTCCATGACCATCTGTGTGACCAAGTCCGCTTTGGCTAAAAACGTTGCACGTTCCACATTTAAACGTTGAGCGTTGTCCAAGCCAAGCATACCCGCAATTTCGGCAGACAACTTCAACATGCGTTCCGACTTATCGAGCATGGAACCCAGTTTCGTCTGGAAGATCAACTTCGATAAACCCGGACGATAGGCTTCCAGTGGCTGCTTGAGGTCTTCTCGGACGAAGAAGTTCGCGTCCGCAAAGCGCGCCCCAAGAACATGTTCATTCCCTTGGCGGACGAGGTCAATGCCAATATCATCTCCATTGCGGATGGCGATGAAATGTGGCAACAATTTCCCCTCACCCTGCGCTTCGTCTGCGCTCCCCTGTCGAGTCGCTCCGCTCTGCGCGAATTTTTGGACCGGAAAATACCTCTGATGCTTTTTCATCACCGAGATCAAAACATCCCTCGGCAGGGACAGGGATTCCTTGTCAAACCCGCCCATGACCGCGGTGGGCATTTCGACAAGATTGGTCACCTCATTTAACAGACCGTCTTCGATAATCGCTTCCCCGCCGATGATCGCCGCAGCCTGTTCGACCTGCTCCAGGATCGAGGCTTTGCGCTCTTCTTTATCCAGAACAATTCCTGATTCACGAATGATGTCGAAATACTTTTCCGCGGAAGGAATGACAATTTCGGGCGAATCATAGGGACGTAATCCACGCGTAGTGTTGCCTGAAACCACACCCGCATATTCAAACGGAATCACTTGATCACCCAGTAAAGCCACGTACCAACGAATGGGTCGCGAAAAAGCGACGCCTGATTCATTCCAGCGCATGGACTTCTCAAACTTGATGCTCTCAATTAATTTCGGTAGTGCTTCGGCTAATACTTCAGGAGTCGCGCGTCCTTTTTGTTTGACCACTGCAAAGACATACTTGCCCCCATCTTGTTCGCGAACTTGAAGGTCTTTGGTGTTGACACCATTCTTCTTGGCAAAGCCCATCGCCGCAGGTAAGGCAATCCCAGATGGATCAAATGCCTTATCCGCGGGCGGACCTTTGACGAGGTCCTCGCGGTTGGGTTGGTTCGGACTGAGATCCTCTATCGAAGCGACAAGTCGCCGCGGCGTACCTTCGATTTTGATGGGACCATGCTCAAGGGAAAGTTCCTTTAATAAGGATGGAACCCGCTCGCGCAGTTGGGAAAGAGCCGTGTCCACATCCGCAGACGGAAGTTCTTCGACTCCTATCTCAAATAAGAACGTCGAAGGTCGAAAGTCGAAAGTCGAAGGTAAAGCTTTTTGACTTTTGACTTTTGACTTTTGACCCTCTTTCAACAACGGATACTCCAACTCCTTCCTTTGCTCCAGGTATCCTTCCGCCACTTGTCGTGCCAGTTCACGCATTCGCCTAAAATATCCTTGCCGCTCCGTCACACCGACCGCGCCGCGCGCATCCAAAATATTGAATGTCTGATTGCATTTGAGCACATAATCATACGCGGGGACGACGAGCCCCTGTGCGAGAGCGGCTTTAGATTCATCTTCGAACCGTTTGAAGATTTCTTTCATGCTTTCGATATTGCCGACTTCATAATAATACTTGCTGTGCTCGAACTCTTCCTGGCGGCGGACGTCGCCATAGGTAATCGTATCGTTCCAGGGCAAATCCCAGGCGGCTTTGACGTTGTGCAAACCAATCAGAATGCGCTCCAGCCCATAGGTGAGTTCGACCGCGACAGGGTCAAGTGACACGCCGCCCACCTGCTGGAAATACGTGAACTGCGTGATCTCCTGCCCGTCGAGCCAGACCTCCCAGCCGAGTCCCCAGGCAGAGATGGCAGGCTGTTCCCAGTTATCCTCCACAAAGCGG
Source organism: Anaerolineales bacterium (assembly GCA_036394895.1). GTDB lineage: Bacteria > Chloroflexota > Anaerolineae > Anaerolineales > Villigracilaceae > Defluviilinea. Next base: position 161 of record DASWEH010000242.1, on the reverse strand, counting down.
ATGTCATGTTGACGCGGATCGATCCCGATCGCTTTGAGCGAATCGAGATAGATCTCCTGCGGGTTACCGGGATCAGGCTTGAGGATGACTTGGAATTGATAATGCTGTTGAAAGCGATTCGGGTTCTCGCCATAGCGTCCATCATCCGGGCGAATGGATGG
>DASWEH010000241.1:0-3248 GCA_036394895.1 Anaerolineales bacterium | reverse complement strand
GTCCAACGCGTGCGATGATACATAGTGTTTTCCTAAATTGTGAAATTAATGGCTAGCCCTTGATCCCTGTGAAAACCACACCCTGTGTAAAGATGCGTTGGGCAAGGAAGTAGAGAATAATGGGCGGGAGAATCATCACCACGGAAGCTGCCATGATGTAATTCGTATTGACCGCATATAAGGCATTGAAGGTCTGCAGACCAACCGCCAATGTCCAATGTTCCGGACTGTGCAAGTAGATGAGAGGCTCGTAGAAGTCATTCCATGCATAGAGGAAATGGAAAATAGCAACGGCTATCAGAGCAGGTCGCGCCTGTGGGAGAATAATGTACATAAGGATTTGCAGAGGGGAAGCCCCATCAATTTTGGCGGCATCGTCCAGTTCCAGCGGGATCGTCATGAAGAATTGACGAAGCAAAAACACATCGTATGCATTTGCAAAAAACTGCGGGACGATCAGCGGCAGGAGAGTATCCACCCAGCCCAGCTTGTTAAAGAGAACATAGGTGGGAAGCAAACGCACCTGGCTGGGCAGCATGATGGTCGAAAGCAAGAGGATAAACAGCACATTGAGCCAAGGCGCGCGGAAACGGGAGAAACCGTACGCGACTAGTGAACAGGAAAATAACATCCCCACCATGCCCAAAAATGTGACCAGCAACGTGTTGACGAGCAACTTGCTGAACTTCATCTGCTTGAGGGCTTCAGGATAATTTTCCCAGTGGATTTCGAGATGCCGTAACTGGGTTTGGTCGGCGATCACCAGTTCATACGTTTGGTCCGGGGCGCTTGGATCAACAAACAAGCCTTTCCCTTCAGGTCGATTTTTGATCAGAGCCATTTCGCGAACCTGTCCATCTACGGTCACTTGGTAAAGTGGTTCGGCTTGACCGTTGATCTCCACCGTGGTGGTTGCCATTGGGACAAGGCGCGGCGGACTTTGCCGGAGCTGGTCGCGGTCCTTGACAGACGTCGAAAGCAAATAGAGGAAGGGAATCATGATCACGCCCGCGCCCGCCGCAAGGATCAGAGTGGTGATCGATTTGAGGAGCAATGATTGTCCTCTCATCCCTCCAAAACGGGGGAAAGAGATGGAACGCGAAACCGATTTTGTAACTTGGCTCATCTTAGCGGCCTCTCAACTGACCTTCATAATATACCCAGGCGTCGGAGGAGCGGAAAATCAGAAGCGTAAACCCCAGCACGATAATGAATAGTACCCATGCCATCGTCGAAGCATAGCCCATGTGAAAATATCTAAATGCATTTTGATAAAGATAGAGATTATAGAAGAGCGTGGAACGCGCGGGATTGCCAGAGCCGTTGGTGAGCACATAGACTTCAGTGAAATACTGAAATGTTCCAATCAAGCCGAGGATCAGATTATAAAAAATAACCGGAGTGGTCATAGGCAACGTCACATGCCGGAAGCGTTGCCAGGCTGTTGCTCCGTCCACTTTGGCTGCGTCGTACAAATCGGTGGGGACACCTTGCAAACCAGCCAGATAGATAATTACGTTTCCCCCCACGCTCCATAGGCTCATGATCACGAGTGCCGGAACTGCCCACTGAGGATCAGAAAGCCAGCCTGGTCCCTTAATGCCGAACTGTGCCAGGAACGGATTCAGTATGCCAAACTTGGGGTCAAAGATGCGTGCCCATAACAACGCGACTGCTACACCCGCGATCACCGATGGGAGAAAGTAGACCGTCCGCCAAATGTTGATCCCGCTGACTTTTTGGTTGAGCAACACAGCGACCAGATAACTAACAACCAGTCCAAGAGGCAGGGCGATCACAGCATATTTAAACGTGATGCCCAATGAATGCCAAAATAGGTTGTCATGGATCAAGTTGATGTAATTTGTTAAGCCAATCCACTTGGGCGCGCTGACAATGTCATATGACGTGAAGGAAAAAAACAACGACGCCAGCATGGGGCCCACCGTAAAAATAAGGAATCCAATGATCCAGGGCGTGATGAACGCGTACGCCCAAAGTGACTCACGGCGAGCCAGGCTCAAGCGGGGTGGCTTAAGAGTTGATTGCATAACCTTTTCCTTATAGAAATCGTCCCGAAGGTTTTTGAAAAATGTTGTTAAGCTTTCTAACCTTCGGGACGATATTTTACATATACTTATGGATGTGCAGCCCAATACTCGTCCAGGATCTTCTGGACTTCTGCATTGGCATCGTTCAGGATCTTTGTTGCATCTTTTTCCTCGCCCGAGTACATCAGAGAGAGACCATTATTCAGGGCATCTTCAATCTTGCCCCATTCGGGAATCCACTCTTCATTGTTGGGCTTATCGAGATAGTCAATGGATTTGAAGATGACGTCGTAGTCAATGCCCGGATAATCTGTCTTAAGCTGCGCAAGGAATTTCTCTTGCACTGATTTGCGCGCAGGAATGCATCCATAAATGCGGCAAACGTCAACAATGATTTCTGGTGAAGTGAGCCACTTCATCACTTCCCATGCCTCTTGTTTGTTCTTGGCATCCTTGGGAATAGTGAAGTTGTCGGCGTCGATGCGGGCGATGCGTTCGCCTTTGGGGTTATATGGAAACGGTGCAATGTCGGCGGAGAATGAAAGATCGTGCAAGCCTTCCGCCAGGAACCAGGTGTGGCTGTAGAACATGGCGGTTGTACCGGGTCCAAAGGGATCCACGCCTGCTGAATCACGTCCCGCCTGAACTTCGGCGCTGCCAATGAAGTGATCCTTCCACACGCCATCGCTCATCCATTGCAAACCCTGGATCCATTCCGGGGAATTTGCAACCGCGGTTTTGTAATCTGAGGTGGTGGGGCGTCCGACATTTTCTGCGCCCCAATCTGCCAGTGTGCCGCGCATTCCATCCCATGAATCATCATAACCATACTGCACGATATTGGCTGGGTCAAAGTCCGGATCGGTCGCATTCTTGCCATTCTTATCAAGCGTGAGTTGCATGGCAATCTCGCGTAGCTTATCCATGTTCCAGGATTTATCATTGAAATCATGTGTGGGATAGTCAAGACCAGCGGCATCGAACAGGTCTTTGTTGTAATAAATGTAGGACGGATACAAACCAAGTGGCAAACCTGTGTTCTTATCTGGATACTTATTAAGATCTACGGCGGGACCATAAAAGTCGCTCAGGTCATATTTGTCGGCTTCGATATAAGGGGTGACATCTTCCCAGGTATCAAAGAATTCAGCCACGGTGGAAACACCGTTAGGTCCGACTAACTGCGGTGCATTGCCA
>DASWEH010000240.1:0-4761 GCA_036394895.1 Anaerolineales bacterium | reverse complement strand
TTCTTTCTACTTCTCGCAGGATGATCGACAGGCTCCTTGAACTTATAGTGTCATGCTCATTCGCGTTTGTTTCTGGTAAATTCTTCATTGGCTAGCTGAGCAGCGCGTTCCATGGCTTTATCGTAGTGATACTGGGTGATGATCACATATTTCACCATAGGGCTGCGGATGAATCGCGGAATTGACATGTGCACCTTGTGCGCATCACGGATGCGTGTGCCGCCATTCGACATGGCTTCAAAACGCACCGTTTCTGTATAAGTATGCCTACCGTTTTCGAATGTATGGGCTGTGTAGTATTCAAATGGATGCCAGTCCACCATCACTTCTATACTGACGGATTTGCCGTGCGCGCAGTGATTGCTTGAGCCGAGGCCTGGTCGTCCCCGGGGTCGGTCGGCTGCGGACCAGGTCACGTGACCGTCGCCCCACTGGTTGCGCTTCTCCGGGTTGTGGATCCATTCCCAGGTCACACAAGGAGGCGTGGGGAAATCCATTTGAAAGATAAAGTCCGCCTCTTTCTCTTCAAGCACAATATAACGGGCTTCGCAAATTTCACTGTAGCGCTTGTGTAAATCAATATTGAAGGTCTTGATCTCGCCGAGACTTTCATATTCCTCCATCTGGACATGGGCATGGGCAAGATTCAAACCGTTGTGGCTGAGGCATTGTTCGGTGAACATCATATACGCCCGCCAGCCGGTCGCTTCCGTGACGTGGTTCTTGGTGAGGCGATGGATCAGGTTCACATCCGAGCCGACAAGTTCCTTAATGCTGGCAATCGTTTGTCGAATATAGTCGCCGCAATGGATGAAGAACTTCAGGTCAAGTGAGGGAATGTTGCGGCAGGCATTGCAGGTGCAGGTGGTGGCACGCTTCATGGAAAGCTGTTTGTCACGAAACGCGACGTACATGGATTCGATAAAATCGATCAATGTCTCGCTGCACACAAATACTTCTTCGGGTGCGTATGCAAACACAGCGTCACCCTCGAGTTTGGAAATGGTCATCGTGGGCTGGAAACGGCTGACCAGTAACTCAAGCAGTTCAGAAAGGATCTCCTGTGAATGTTCGAGTTCTGTTTTGGCAACGAACGAAGTGTAGCCGGAGATGTCTGCGATGATCAAATAACCGTGTTGCATAATTGTTGACATTTTCAGATACCTTTGGATATGATTATCTTCTTCCTACATCAAATCCTAATCACCAAAATATCCGTGCTGCTAGCATTGTGATAAGGCATGTGTTCTTGGCTATCAACGGCTTGCGTTCGCGGAGCATGGTGGCTACAGCGTCAGGCGGCTTTACTGAGGTCTGACAGCAGTTTAGAGCCTTCTGCACGAAGAGCAAAGGCTGTCCAGAGAGAACCAGCCAATTCGGTTACCGCGAAACCCAGCATTGCAGGTTTCGCTAAACCAATTATCACGAGAACGATGATTGCCCCTGCCAAACCCAAACGCGCGTGAACCGACCAGGCATACAAAGGTGTCATGGATTCTTGGCGAGCGGCTCGTAAGTAATAATAACCAAGCATGGTGATGGCAACGCCTAACAACCGGGGATAAACTTCCTGCGATTCACCCAAACCCAACATGGTCAAAGGGGGATTGGGAACCAGGAGGAAGGTGATACCACTAAGCACAGCATAGATTCCCCATACAAACACGGAAGTAGCAGATTTTTTCGTGAGATTTCTCCTTGTGAACTTATAAATAAATAGGGTTTTTCTTTACTCAGATGGTAACTGTTTGCGTTAGGCGTTTTTTATTGTGTAAGCCTCGCTGGCTGAAAAAGAGACTGTCACCAACATGCCTTTGATTTTTCAGAATTCAAAATAGGCATATGAATCATGTTTCATCAATAAGTAGACCATCCTCTTGGGCTTTCGCCTGGTTCTGGAATATCGCCATCGCCGTTGCCATGCGCTTGAAGCCAAGTTTTCTATAGAATGGCTCTTTTCCTGGGGCGGCGTACAGGATAATCTTCTTATGACCTTTAGAGAGATTGACCAGCTTAGACACAATTTCCTTGCCAATACCACGTCCTTGATAGTCTGGATGAACTGCCACACCACTAATATATGAACAGTCTCTTCCATCTGCCAGCGCTCGCCCAACCGCGATCAATCTTCTAGAATCATACACAAAACACATGAACATGCTGTTTGAGAACGCCACCTTCAAATCAGCAGATTGTTCGTGCCCCAGCGGGGCGGCTAGATAGAGTCGGTAGAGTTCTTCCCAATCTACGTTTTCCAATGAATATTTCCATTCAAGTGTCATGTGGTTTCCTTTGATTTTACGTGACCATTGCCTGAAATAAAATTATCAAAAACAGATGACATAATTCTGGAAGGAAAACGCCTAACTATTGATCGGCGCTATCCCTTGAAGCAAATTGCCGAGACGCACAGGTCTGTCGAAACCGATCAGAAAAAGGGAATTGTAGTGATCACTGTTGAACATAATAGCAATGTCTGGAAGACAACAGAGGAAAAATTATCATTGAACCTCCTTCATGCCAGAATCATTTTCCCAAAGATGAACACTTAGTTTGCCAAAGTCCTGAAATCCCAGGCGGCGATAGACGCCATATCCGCCTTGGGATGCTTGTAAAATACCAATCCGATATCCGAGTTCGCGCGCTTTCAGCAGTGGAGCCAATGTGATGGCCGAGCCGATTCCTTGACCACGCGCCTCTGGAATGCATGTAACGTTATAGATTCCTGCCACACCTTCAGAGAGGAATAATTGCGATGTGCCAACTGGCTTTCCGTCCAATAGGGCGAGACAGGTTTGAAACCGCGCGTCAAAGATCGCATCTACAAAAAAATCATACCAGACCTTCTCGGACTTCTCACTGATACCGAAACCCATACTTGCAACATGAATCCATTGTTTCAACGTACCTTCATCGTCCACGGGCACGATTCTCAAGTCAGGATGTGTCGGCAGGTCATCTGGCAATAACGAGAGATTAACCGCCATCTCCGTCGCGAATGAATCTCTGAATTTCAACCCATGAGCAGGCAGGATCCTATTTATTTTGGCGGACGACATGCCTGCTCTGGTCAGCCAGGAAAGTTTCCTGATATTCATTGATCGGAAGTGAACCAGCGCGTTTTCAATCAGATCGTCAACGCCCTCGGATGGCAATTGGTTGCACACGACCAGGTTCATGAAATGATCCGGCAGGTCTGTCATCAGCCAGGTCAGGTAGCGGCCAATAGACAGTTCCACGTTGGGTGACTGCGCCAGGCAATAATGGTACGCCTCCCAGTTTGCCTTGATGGCGGATTTCACGGATTCCCTTTCAGAGAGTTCGCTCAAGAGTTTTTTCATGCTAAAAGTAGAACCATTTCTTTTCATAGCGCAGATAACAAAACAGCATTAATGCACTGGCTGTTGAAAAGAAAGCTTGCAGAAACCAAACCGGACCAAACGGTAGACTGATCACATACAGCCAATACACTGTATTTCCCAGGTTACCCAATGCAAGGTGTCCCAAGCTATAAGAACTCAGGTCTTTTGTTTTGAAGGCTTTGAATAGCATGGGGAGATTGCTGCTGATAAAGATCGTGCTGGACGCAAAGCCGGCCAACATTTGAAGAGTAGGACTGTTCATAACCTAAGACCACCTTTCCCTGACTCAAAGTGATAAGCACTCTCAGCAGGAAATCAAGAGCGGCATTCCATCGGTGGACGACGGTTTTGCTGATTCTCAATGCAGTACCTATTTATTGGCATTAGCATTCCGCTGTACGAGTACTCCCAAAAGCAACCCGAAGACCAGGACGTGATCCATGATCTGTACAATGAGCTCGGGCGTTGTTGGAGCTGGTAATGGAGGTGTCGCACTAAGTGGGGTTACAATCATGTTCATTACAATAAAAACACCAAATCCATACAGGAGCGAGCCAGGGATGAGATAGCGACGCAAGAGCGGAATGCGGTTGGCGCTCAGGATAAAAACGCCAGCGATTACAATGCTGATGAGGTAGTGGAATAGCACACCGAGCAGGGCGGTGGCGATGCCGCCTGCGAAAGCGGCATTACCCAGTGCGCCGCTGGCTATATATTGATACACAGAAATTAATGGGATCCCGCCAAGGACATTAGTAACAAACCAGTGATAGATTATTTCATCGGCAAAACCGATAATCAGTCCGGCGATCACACTTAAGCGGAGGAGTGAATTGCGGGTGGCGGGAGACGTGCTGGCAATAGTAGACATGATTAAGGTTCCTTTCTATGTTTAATTCTAAAGAATTTAGCTGTTTTGCCTGGTGGCATGACATCCTTGATGGGCAGGTTGATCATGATACTCAATTCGAACTCATCCATTTGACTTATATCGTCTCATCATGACTGTTGAACTCGATCAAGTTCCCTTCGGGATCGAAAAAGTAAAACATCCGACAGTGCAGCCAACTCGATGTATTTGAATGTACGATCTCAATGCCGAGCTGCTCTATCCGTTGCTTTTCAGACTCAAAATCATCCAGTGCAATCCTAATTGCAAAATGGGAAAGGGTAGTCAGCTTTGGGTCGATTTGAGGAGATTTATCTCGCGTGAACCAATCCATCCATTTCTCTTCGAACAGCGCCAGGTGGTCATTCTCTGCCCCGACGGCATAAAATATAATTGTGCCATTGCTATCTTTGATTTCTCGTAGAACTTCAAGACCTATCACTTGTTCGTAAAATCTTCTCATCAGATCAAGGTCGTGGACACGCAACGCTATTTCAGCAATTCCTGTAA
>DASWEH010000239.1:0-7821 GCA_036394895.1 Anaerolineales bacterium | reverse complement strand
AGAACATAGTCTCCCATCGAGATTTCATCAGTCACCAAATGCTCACGGATGCGTTCATCCACGCCCTCGTAGCGACCGCACAACAAGGCGATCCGTTCGTGACCGGATAACTCTTCTGCCACGCGTTGGGTGAAGACCCGTCCCTGAGGAGTTAATAAGATAATGGGAACAGGTACCGGCTGGGTTTGATTCGAATCAAGTCCCAATACGGTTTCCACCGCTTCGAAGATCGGCTCGGGTTTCATCACCATCCCGCCTCCACCGCCGTAGGGGGTATCGTCAGTGGTGTGATGCCGGTCATGTGTGTAATCGCGGATATTGTGAACACGCACCTCGATCAATCCCCGCTGACGGGCTTTCTGAAGAATACTGGATTCAAGGTAAGGAGGGAAAACTTCGGGCAGGAGGGTGAAGACCTCGAATTGCATGACCAAATTCTAGCATAAGATAAGAGCTAAATAAGAAGTGGCTTGCGTGCCCTCGATGGCGATGATAATATGAATATATGTATCTGCCTCGCAGCAGCCGCTGGAGTATGACGAAACGCCGAAAACGCCCCAACTTGTTCGGTTGGACGCTTTTCGGGCTGGTCGTGCTCTTTGGCTATTACTTTAATCAGGTGTACCTGCCTTCCCAGCCGAATCCGTTCGATGCTACCCCCACGGTGACTCGTTCCCCGGAATCCTTTGTGACGGAAGCAGAGAGCCTTTTTAAGGACGGTAAATTGCTTCAATCCATTGATGCCTATCAATCGGCGATCAATGCTTCGCCTCAGAATTCAGCGCTTTATATTGCCCTTGCGCGGATACAGGTCTGGGCGGGGAAGTATGAAGATGCGCAGGCAAACGCCGAGAATGCAATCTTATTGAGTCCCGAGAATTCCATGGCGCATGCTGTGCGTGCCTGGGCCCTGGACTTTCAGGGTAAAAACAGTGATGCCATTGATGAGATCAATAAGGCAATCGAACTTGACTCAAACAATGCCATTGCTCATGCCTATCGTGTAGAAATTCTGATCGACTCAGGCTTGTTCGATAATATTGAAAAGGCTATCGAAGCATCCAGAGCGGCGATTGCATTGGATCCAAATGCATTGGAAACGCGGCGTGCCCGCGGCTACGTTTTTGAGATCACTGGCGATTATCCAACTGCGATCCAATTCTACAAATCAGCGATCGATGTCAACCCGAACATTCCAATTTTGCACCTGGAACTGGGTCGTAATTTGCGTTTTGTAGGCGTCTATGATGAAGCAATTGATCAGTTTACACAGGCCAATACCTTGAATCCAGCCGATCCGCAACCTGAGTTATTAATCTCTCGGACGTATGCCACTGAGGGCGAATATACCAAGGCTTTACAATACGCCAAAGCTGCCACAGAAGATAAGCCTACGGATGCAGCTTTGCGCGGAAACTATGGTGTAATGTTTTTCCGAAACTTTCAATATCACGAAGCGGTAGATCAACTAAGCCTGGCGATCAATGGTGGCAAGACGGAAAATGGTTTGCCGATCCTTGGTCTTCCCTTAACGAATGAACTGAGAATTGCGGAATATTATTACACCTATGGCTTGGCGCTGGCACGCACAAATCAATGTGGACAGGCATTACCCATTGCTCAGAAGTTGCAATCCATGTTCCCCACGGATGATAGCATTCAGGAGGCCGCTACTGCGATCAATCAAATCTGCGAGGAAAATCTTAATAATCCCGTGACAGATACACCCGTCGCTGCCACTGCTGAAGAGACGACCGTAGCGGAAACCGAAGTTCCCGTGGAAACTGAGATTCCGGTGACTACCCCAACACCATGAATGTAAATTCCCGACGTCCACTTTTTAATCGCAGACCGCAGTCCAATATCTATCGTATGTTCCTTTGGGTAGTGATGATCCTGGGTGGGGTGTGGATGCTGCAACAATTGAACAAAGGGGATATCAAGCCCTTGTTCGATCCGACTTCAACGCCCACACGCGCGCCCGAATCCTATTTGCAGGAGGGGAAAGCCGATTTTACGGCCGGCAATCTGAACGCGGCGATTTTGGCTTATCAGGAAGCCTTGAAAGTAAACCCCAACGATGCCAGGACCTGGGCAGAACTCGCCCGCATTCAAACCTATTCCACAGCATTTCTCATCACAAATGATGAGAAGAAGGCGCGCTTGAACCAGGCGCTTGAATCTGCTACCAAGGCGGTTGAGTTAGCGCCCGAGAACAGTACGGCTCATGCCATTCGTGCCTTTACGCTGGATTGGAATGCCAACTCAAACTTTCATACGACGGAGGAAGTACAGGACTTTCTGCTGCAAGCCGATCAGGAGGCTCAGACTGCCCAACAATTGGACAGTTCAAACACGCTTGCCCTGGCGTATTATGCCGAGATCCTGGTAGATACGCAGCAATGGGACCGGGCTCAATCCGTGATCAATCAAGCCCTTGCACGACCCGATGCGAATCAATATATGGATGTATATCGTGTCAATGGCGCTCTCCTTGAAACTCTGGGTCAATATAACCTAGCCATCGCGGAATATGAAAAAGCGATTGCCATCGAGCCGAACTTCACATTTCTCTATTTGCGCATTGGTGCAAATTATCGCCGCCTCGCTTCTGAAATACCGAATGAAGAGTTGCAACGTCCGGTCTATGAACAGTCTTTGGAATATTTCGCGAAAGCTGCAAAGATCAATGAACAGATCAAGGTGAATGATCCCACGCCTTATCTTTCAATTTCGCGCACCTATTCACAATTGGGTGAGTTCTTCATTGCCGCAAAGAATGTCCAAAAAGCATTAGAGTATGAGCCGAATAATGCTGATATTTATGGACAATTGGGAATTATTTATTTTCGGTCGCGCAATTACGAGGGCGCGATTGACACGTTGGCATGTGCGATCTACGGATGTTCAGGAGAAGCCTCCTGCGTGGGCCGTGGGCTGGAACGTTGCTTTCCTGATCTGGGTGAAAAACCTGTCGATGTTCAGGGGCTGGCTATCTCTCCAAATACGATCGTCTATTACTATACCTATGGATCGGTATTGGCGGCTCTCAGTCGCCCGCTTGATAATAAATGTGACCAAGCGATGAAGACGATGAATGAAGTGCGCGCAGAACTGGATGCCAACCCTGATGATTATGCAGACGCCAGGGATATCATTCTCAAAATCGTTGAGGACGGAGAATTTATCTGCCAGTCATTAGCGGAGGGAAACTCGCTGCCGGATGCATCTGCCCCAACTGCAACGGGGGAGGCAATCGAACCAACCCTTGAGGTCACTGTCACGCCTGCTCCTTAAAGTTTTTCATCAGAGCTTTATAAGAATTTTAACAATCCTCTTGACGTAGCCGTCTGGTTTGGGTATCATACGATTAGCACTCAGACAGTTCGAGTGCTAATTCCTTGATTATCCATAATTCCAATTAGGAGGCCTTAATATGGCAAGCAAACTGAAGCTAAAGCCCCTTGGCGGACGCGTGATCGTTGAACCGATCGAGCAAGAGGAAATGACTGCTGGTGGCATCATTCTCCCTGAAACCGCTAAAGAAAAACCGCAGGAAGGCAAGATCCTGGCGGCGGGTCCCGGCGACCGCAAGGAAGACGGTGAACGTGTTCCTATGGAAGTACAGATTGGGGATAAGGTGCTGTATGCAAAATATTCCGGCACCGAAGTGAAAATGGATGGCAAAAAACTGCTCATCCTGCGCGAAAGCGACATTCTAGCCGTAATTGAAGGCTAATTCTGGAGGATTGAAAAATGGCTGCTAAACAACTTGTCTTTTCAGAAGACGCCCGCCGCAAGCTCAAGAACGGTATGAATACCGTCGCCAATGCGGTGAGCGCAACTCTTGGCCCCAAGGGCCGCAACGTGGCGGTAGACCGCAAGTTCGGTTCCCCCATGATTACACATGATGGTGTTTCGGTTGCGAAGGAAATCGAACTTGAAGATCCGTTTGAGAATATGGGCGCCCAGCTGCTCAAGGAAGCTGCCCAGAAGACCAACGATATCGCCGGTGACGGCACCACCACTTCTACTGTGCTCGCTCACGCCATCGTGAACGAAGGCCTTAAGGCTCTCGAAGCGGGTTACAACCCGATGCTGCTCAAGTACGGCATTTTGCAGGCGACCGAAACCGTTGTGGAAGAACTGCGCAAGATGTCAATGAAGATTGATTCAAGGGAAGAAATTGCTTCTGTCGCGACCAACTCTGCCGCGGATGAAGAGATTGGCAATTTGATCGCGGATGTGATGGACAAGGTCGGCAAGGATGGTGTCATCACCGTCGAGGAGTCTAAGTCCATGCAATTCGAGCAGGAATATGTGGAAGGGATGCAGTTCGACCGTGGTTATCTCTCCGCTTATTTCATCACCAATGCAGACCAAATGCAGGCTGTGATTAGTGAACCCTACATCCTGATCAACGAAAAGAAGATCTCGGCTGCTCAGGATATTGTTCCCATTCTTGAAAAACTCGTCCAGATCGGCAAGCGCGAACTTGTCATCATCGCGGAAGATATTGACGGTGAGGCGCTCGCTACCCTCGTGCTGAACAAACTGCGCGGCATGTTGAACGTGCTGGCTGTCAAAGCGCCTGGCTTTGGTGATCGCCGTAAAGCTATGCTGCAGGATATTGCCATCCTGACCGGCGGTACCGTGATTGCCGAAGAGACCGGCCGCAAGCTCGAGACCGTCACACTTCAGGACCTTGGTCGCGCCGAGAAAATCGTCTCTGACAAAGAGAATACGACCCTCGTGGGTGGTAAGGGTGCCAAGTCTGCAATTGAAGGCCGCATCAAGGAGATCCGCGCCGAGATCGACAAGAGCACCAGTGACTACGATAAGGAAAAATTGCAGGAACGCCTTGCCAAGCTCAGCGGTGGTGTTGCCATTATTCGTGTGGGTGCGGCAACCGAAACGGAGATGAAAGAGAAGAAGCATCGCGTGGAAGATGCGCTCTCTGCTGCGCGTGCCGCAGTTGAGGAAGGCATTGTGCCAGGTGGTGAGATTTCACTCATCAATGCTGCAGCCAAACTCGACAAACTGCTGAAGGGACTGGATGGCACGGATAACGAAGAAACCCGTGTTGGTATTAATATCGTCAAGAAGGCGCTCGAGGCTCCCATTCGCAAGCTGGCTGCGAACGCCGGACAGGATGGCTCCGTCATTATCGATACTGTCCGACGCACGGCCGCCGAGAAGAAGGACAAGAATATCGGCTACAATGTGCTGACGAACGAATACACCAACATGATTAACGCGGGCGTTATCGACCCCGTCAAAGTAGTGCGCGGGGCGCTCGAAAATGCGTCCTCGATTGCATCTATGATCCTGACCACGGATGTCTTGATCACAGACATGCCTGAGAAGGACAAGGCTCCTGCCATGCCTCCAGGTGGCATGGGTGGAATGGATTACTAAACCGCATTGCAAACCTTGCGAAGGCTCACGCCCTACGGGCAGCCTTCGCAAGGTTTTTTAATATATAATTCGGGGCGATGTTTTCCATAGGACTGCTGCGCTTGTCTCATTACAGACTCAATCGGATATTATTGACTCTCTGGATCGCACTCGGACTCTCCGCGTGCGGTTCGTTTTTTGCGCCTGAACCTACCTCGACACCAACAGCGACACTCACACCTGAGCCTCCTACTGCTACGCCTGTGCCCATGGCACTGATCGTGAACGGAGAGGGCATTACGGTTGAAGATTTTAATGCCCAGGTACAGCGCTACTTCACCTCCCAGGGAGCTCTTGGAAAGACGGTTTCTGCCGAAGAGGCAGCCAGCGCGGTGAAAGAGGATCTGACTGCCCAACTGCTCCTTGCGCAAGCCGCGCGTGCCGACGGGTTTACGCTTGACGATGTAGGTCTGCAAGCGCGCCTTGATTCGCTGGCTGCGCAGGTCGGTGGGGCAGATGCGCTCGCTACCTGGGAGTCAGCCCATGGGTATACGGATCAGGCGTTTCGGTCCGAACTCCAGCGCGCGGCTGAGGCGGCCTGGATGCGTGACAAAATCATTGCCGCGGTGCCCAGTACTGCGGAGCAGGTACACGTCCAGCAAATTCTGCTCTATAATCAAGATACGGCTCAGAGCTTTCTCATCCAATTAAATGGCGGAGCGGATTTTGACGACTTGGCATTTCAAGCAGATCAGATTACACGCGGTGATCTTGGATGGGTGCCGCGAGGTTATTTACTTGAGCCAAAGATCGAAGAGGCTGCATTCAGTTTGGAAGTGGGTGCGCACAGTGACGTGATTGCAACGGACGTGGGATTTCATATTGTACGAATTCTCGCACGTGATCCGCAGCGTCCACTCTCCCCGGATGCTTATCTTGCTTTGCAGGAACTGGCACTGAAGAATTGGATCGAGGAACAGCGCCAACAAGCCAACATAATTTTTGAAGGTCAACCCGCGCAGCCATAATGGAGTAACGCAGATGAATGAAGATTTCGATTTCGACGGAACACAATCCAGACGTTCGGAAGCTCCCATGCAGGTGTGGGATATTTTGTCGATCCTGGTCTTGCTCCTCACCGTTTGTCTGGTGGGTTATTTCGCCTTAATCTTCATCAACCCTGCCTCTCAACTTAATTTCCTGCCGCCGGGTGCTGGACCTTTGGGGAATCACATTCCCACGTTTACGGTCACGCCGTTGCAGATGCAACCCACCTGGACGCCCAGTCCCACGATTGCGGTCACGCCAAGTGATACCCCGCGTCCCACCCTTACGCCGTTACCTACAAATACACCGTTCTCGCTCGTCCCGCCAACCAAAACGCCAAAACCGAGTCCGACACCGAAGGCACCTTTTAGTGCACCTTCTGTCACACAGGTGGAGAGCACGGTGATCCATCCTGACCTGGCTTGTAACTGGGCAGGGATCGGCGGCACAGTCGTGGATGCGAATAATAGCCCTGTGATCGGGACAGTGGTTGTCTTGCGTGGCACATTGAATGGAAGCACGATCGAACAGCAGACGGTAAGCGGCATCAACAAGGAATACGGTCCCTCTGGGTTTGAATTTGTTTTGGGTAGTGCGCCCGTCGAATCCAATAAAACGTTGTATGTCCAATTGGTGGACCAGCAGAATATCCCGCTTTCGGATCCGGTTCAAATTACCACGTCCACCGATTGCAGTAAAAATCTGGTGATGATCCGGTTTAAGAAGAATAGATAAATTTTTCCCGTCATTGCGAGCCACGTTCTGTGTGGCGAAGCAATCTCTATTACTAAAGAGTGAGATTGCTCACCTGCACTGGCACGCAGGTGCAAGTGTCGTCGGGAGAGCCGCGAAGCGTCCTCGCAATGACGAAACAAACAGTTTTTTTGAGAACGATGGCTTAAGCAAAAACGTGGCGACCATTTGGTCGCCACTACTTTTTAAACCACTACATTCCAGTGTTCGTACGCTTTGTTTTTTCCGCGCAAAATATCTTCGTACATCACACGTAACTTCGTCGTGATTGGACCCATGACGCCACTCCCAACCGGGCGGTGATCAACTTTTGTCACTGCGGTGATTTGCGCGGCGGTACCGGTCATGAACATCTCCTCGCAGATATAGACTTCCGTGCGGTCAATGGAACGTTCCGTCACCGTGAGACCCAATTCCTTACGCGCTAGTTCAATTACTGATCTACGCGTGATGCCCTCGAGGATGTTATCGGTGACAGGTGGCGTGACCAGAATCCCATCCCGCAGCATAAAGATATTCATCGCCGAGCCTTCCGAGATGTGACCGTTATTATCCAATACTAAGGCTTCATCGAATCCGGCGCGGTTCGCATCTGTTTTGATCAATGCGGAATTGGCATACGCG
>DASWEH010000238.1:0-6211 GCA_036394895.1 Anaerolineales bacterium | reverse complement strand
AGGAAGGCAAGCGAAAACCACATCAGTGGAAGCTGTGTGGTCAGTCGATCTGGTATGCGTGATGCTGAGGGAGGATTAGTTACGGTCCCCATAGAGTTTCCGCTATTTATTACGGCTCATTCTAATGTGGCCTGGCTGTATTACAACGAAAGCGGTTCGAATTTCATCTCCCTGTTCGTGGACCAATTTAACAACAGCATCTTGAAGTGATTTTCTCGAATTACCTGGATAGCGTATCAGAATCACCCCTGCCGAATCGGCTTGACTGGCAAAGACCAGTTGTCCAAACTCCTTATCTTCAGTTAACAAAACACGTTTTTCCTGAGATGCCTGCGCAATCACATCACTATCTACAGAGCGAGTTGTAATTTCAGTTGCCAGGAACCGCAATGCGGCATTGTTCATGATGCGACTTGTAAAATAATCGTTTCATGTGCGAGAGTATCCGCTGCGTAAGCAAAGGCGGCTTGAAAATCTTTCTTATCGAGGCGCGGATACGCTTCCAGCAAATCTTCCTCGGTTGCCCCCTCACTGAGTTTTCGTAGGATGAGTTCCACAGGAATGCGCGTACCGCGTATAACGGGCTTGCCGAGCATTATGGCGGGATTTACTTCAATTCGTTTCAATAATTCTTCAGTCATCACTACCTCTAGTTATCCAGCATCAACTAAAAACGTTCTCATCACTATCATCGAAAGCTTCGTTTCCAAATGTATCTATATGAAAGCGGATAGCGGAATTTACATCATTAAGCGCTTCTCAACAATGACTTTGACTTGCATAACCATAATTTTGCTCCTTATTTGGTCCTGGTGATTATAACATTGCCAACATTTTGTTTCTGGTTACAATTCTTTCAATGAATGCTTCCAACCTTATTCTTGTCACTGGTGCAACTGGTTATGTGGGCGGACGGCTGGTGCCGCGTCTGCTCGAGGCAGGTTATCGCGTCCGCTGCCTCGTCCGCGACCCGAACCGCTTGCAGGGACGCCCATGGTTGAACCGCGTCGAAGTCGTCAGCGGGGACGCGTTGGTACCAGGCACGTTGACTGAAGCGATGAAAGATGTCTCTGTCGCCTATTATCTCATCCATGGCAAGCAGGGTGGACAGATCAACGCCAATCGTGATCTCGATGTGGCGCACAATTTTGCCGATGCTGCGGCAGAAGCACAGATTGAACGCATCATTTATCTGGGCGAACTGGTTGACCCCACTACAAATCTCTCTCCCTATCTGCGTGCCCGCCACGAAACAGGGTATGTGCTACGCTACAGCAGTGTTCCGGTGACTGAATTTCGAGCGGGTATGATCGTCGGTTCTGGCTCGGCATTGTTCGAAATGATTCGCTATCTCACCGAACGTGAGCTTTTTTTGGTTTGTCCGGCCTGGTTCTTTTCACAGGCACAGCCGATTGCCATCCGGGATGTGCTGTCTTATCTGATCGAAGCGCTCAAGACTCCTGACAGTGTTGGGAAAATGATCGAGATCGGCGGACCGACTCGACTCACGTATGCAGATATGCTGCTGGGTTATGCCAAAGAACGCGGACTCAAACGTGTGCTCATCCGCACGCCGTTTTATGCGCCGCGTCTTTCCGCGTATTGGGTTCACATGGTGACACCTATTCATTGGCGTGTTGTATTGCCGCTCATTGAAGGACTTCGCGCCCGGTTGATCGTCCGCGAGGAAACAGCGAAGAAATTATTTCCGCAGATCAAACCGATTGATTTCCAAACCGCTGTGCACCTCGCGCTGGGTCGCATCCAACGTGATAATGTCGAAACGAGCTGGTCTGATGCACTGGTCACTGTGGCAGGAGATGTAAAGCCGTACAAATTTGTCGTTGAAGAAGGTACATTTATTGAAACACGGCAACTTCTTCTCGATCTTTCGCCGCAGGATGTTTTTCGCTCCTACTCAGGCATTGGCGGCGAACGGGGCTGGCTATACATGGATTGGGCTTGGGGTATGCGCGGTTGGATGGATAAAGCGATTGGTGGTGTAGGTCTGCGACGCGGGCGCAGGCATCCCGACGAAATTCGTTCAGGCGAGTCGCTTGATTTTTGGCGCGTGGAAGAAGTGGAGAAGAATCATCTTCTGCGCTTGCGGGCGGAGATGAAATTGCCCGGCAAAGCCTGGCTTCAATTCGACTCACAGCCACAGGATGGAAAAACGCTTTTCACCGTTACTGCCTATTTTGCACCCCATGGACTGTTTGGATTTCTTTACTGGTATGCGATGTGGCCCTTCCATAAATTTATTTTTGATGGACTAACCCGCCAGATCGCTTCACGCGCGCGTGTATTGGCTCATGCTTACTGATAAGCTGATCCTCGTTACTGGTTCCACGGGATATATTGCCAGCCGCCTCATTCCAAGATTATTGGACGCAGGTTACCGTGTGCGTTGCCTTGCCCGCAACCCGCTCCGACTCAAGGGGCGAAACTGGTTCCATGATGTCGAAGTGGTCCAAGGTGATGTCACGATTCCGTCAACGCTTGGCGCTGCGCTGGAAGGCGTTCACACTGCCTATTATTTGATCCACAACATGACCCGCGGACATGGCTATACCGCGCTCGAATTGGACAGCGCGCGAAATTTTTCAAAAGCGGCTGAGATGGCGAATATTCAACATATCATTTACCTGGGGGGGTTGGCTGACCCTAAACAACATATCGCTCCCCATATGCGCTCACGCATCGAAACGGGACGTGTCTTACGCGAAGGAACAGTCCCTGTGACCGAATTTCGCGCGGGAGTGATTGCAGGGTCAGGGAGTATTTCTTTTGAAATGATCCGTTTTATGACCGAGTTGTTTCCCATCGTGCCTGGTCCCTTATGGATGAATAATAGAACCCAGCCGATCGCCATCCAAAATGTGATCGACTATCTCTTCGCCGCGCTGACGAATCCTAACGGGCGCGGAGGCATCTTTGAGATCGGCGGTCCGTATATTGCGAAGTACGGCGATCTCATGCTCCGCTATGCTCATATACGCGGACTGAAACGCAAAATGCTCTTACTGCCTGGAATTCCTCTCTGGTTTATGGCTTTTGGCGTGAGCCTAATGACTCCTGTACCATATCCCATAGCACACGCATTGATCGATGGCCTGTCCGCAGATAGCATTGTCAAACATCCTCAAGGGTTGGAAACCTTCCCCGAGGTTAAACTCATTGATTTTGATTCAGCGACGAAAGACGCGCTCGAAAAAACACATCCATCTCATATCGAGCGCGTCTGGGATGATGGAAGACAACAACCAAAATCCTTCAAACATGAAGGTTGTTTTATTGATTACCGCGAAGTTGCTGTCCATGGAGAACCGGAGAAAATTCTTGAAGCAATCCCTAAATTTGGAGTCAGGGAGCTTGCTCCCGTATCCAATAGCAGGCTATTGGACTCCAAGTCGATCCTGTTTCGATGGAAGGATAAATTCTTTGGCAATCAATGGATCGAATGGCGCGTAGGGAGTCACACTACCCCCTCTAAGGATTTCACTAGCCTGAGCTGCCTTTCGCAAACGGTGTTCTTCTCTCCGCGTGGATTGCCTGGGTTTCTATATTGGTATCTTTTACATCCATTACATTTACTGCGTTTTCGTATTCTAATAGATAAAATTGCCAGGCAAAGTGAAAATCCATGAAGCGCATTCTTATTCTTCTTTCCTCTTTCTTCCTTGTCATCGTAATGTTTGTGATTGCGCTGTATGTTCCCAATGCGCTGCCTGTGAATTCCGATTTCAGCGCTATTTACAACACAGATTTGGCGCTTGTAAACCGCATTCCTATTTATGATCTTCCAAACGTGGAAGTACTTGCGCAGCAGCACTCCGGCATTCCTCCTGAAAATTTCTTTTTAGCGCGGTTCCCCTATCCGCCTTGGTACGCGTTGAGCACGTTTTATTTGGGATTCATGTCTGGCAGAGCCGCGGCGACCTTATGGTTCGAACTGAACCTTGCCATGTTGTTCCTCTCCATTTGGTTCCTCACGGATGGCTGGGCGGGACGATTGCGATTGATTGCTTTCCCTCTCGCATTGTTCTTTCTGCCTGTTCTGGGAGCCTTATCGGTTGGACAATATGACTTCCCTGTTTTGCTCGGCACATCTTTGCTCATTTATTCGCTGCGAAAGGAAAATGTCGCGTTGACAACCCTCGGCGCAGTATTGCTGACCTTCAAGCCTCATGTGGGCGCGCTGATTCTGCTATCCGTGTTGGGATGGTTGATCGGAAGCAGGAGCACGTTCGGACGAGGCGCGCTGCGGGCAGTCATCATAGCAGGAGTCCTTCTTTTTAGCATCGGTTTTATTGCAGACCCAACGTGGATCATCTCGTATCCGAAGATGTTGTTGAGTTATCAAAACGAAGGGAATGTAAGTGCTTGCTCCGAATGCGCGAGTCTGCCGGTGTGGCTGTCGAGATGGTTCTTCAACGGATCGCTTTCAACGGCCACAGTGATCGCCGTTGTGTTATTCGTCGTTTTGGCATTCACGTTTTATTTTGTATTTCCTTTATTTAAGACGCATGAATTCTTGCTGACCGCGGCATTGCTCCTCACTCTGCTGGTCAGCCCCTATCTTTACAATTATGATTTTCTATTGTTACTGGTCCCATTTGCAGTTCTCCCCAGACAAGGCAATCTTCTACAAATCATTATCGTCCTTATTTGTTATTTTATTCCCTCGTTTGCGCTTCTGCTCCTGGGCCGCGCCGGAAACCTATCATTGATCGTGGTGACCTTTGTTCTCACCGCGCTACTTTATCTGCACATGCTGCGCATGCTTCACATGAAAAACTCCGTCATTGACTTTACTGGGCGCGCGGCATAAAATACCAACAATTAAATACGACCAGTCAGCGGCGAAGCTGGTGGAAGTCCAGCACTGTCGCGCAACTGTGAATTCGAAGATCGATACTCGAATAAGTCAGGTCGCCCGCTCTGGTCGGTTCTACCACTCTCTCGCGGAAAGGAGGTGGAGGACGGCCACTCGGATTGCCTCTCCAACCTCCCCAGCATTGTCTGGGGATTTTGATTCTCGTAAAACTGAAAGACCTGACAGGTTTTCAAGCGGAGTCTTCTAACGAGATACTTTTGCAGATGAAGTCGCTTACCGCTTGTCTCACGCATAACATGCGTAAGTTAACTTTTTATATGGATATGTAGCTTGAAATTCAAATATAAAGTTAAGTAAATTATGCGGCACTCCGTAAATAAGAAACACTTCGTAAAAACCTGTCAGGTCCCAAACTGGAGAAAAATATGTTACGAAAAATTTTCTTAATTACTTTACTCATCGGCTTGATCACCGCCTGCGCGCCCCAAGCCACGCCCACAGCAGTTGCCACCCCATTGACGTTCACTGACGGACTTGGGCACGAAATCACTCTCAATGGTCCAGCACAGCACATCATTTCCCTTGCACCCTCTAACACCGAAATCCTGTTTGCCATCGGTGCGGGAGATCAAGTCGTTGGACGCGATGCATTATCCGATTTCCCTGAAGCCGCAAAAAATGTAGCAGATATTGGTTCCACATTTGATGCGTTGAATACAGAACAGATCGTTTCCCTTAAGCCTGATCTGGTCCTGGCTGCCGAAATCAACACGCCCGAGCAGGTGAAGCAGCTCGAAGATTTGGGTTTAACAGTCTACTACCTGAAGAATCCGCTGACGCTGGAAGAAATGTATGGCAATCTGGAAATCGTCGCGCAGTTGACCGGACATGAGCAGGAAGCTGCCACTCTTATCGAATCACTCAAGGCGCGCGTGGCTGCCGTAGATGAGAAGATCGCTCCGATCAGTTCGCGTCCGAATGTTTTTTATGAGTTGGATGGCACTGATCCGGCCAAGCCTTATACAGCGGGCAAAGGGACATTCATCACTCAGTTGATTGATCGTGCCGGTGGACACAATATTGCAGCCGATCTGGATGGTTATCCTCAGATGAGTCTCGAGCAAGTGGTCGCTGCCGATCCGGAGTTTATCATTCTTGGCGACGCCCGCTATGGAGTCTCCCCTGAATCGATTGCCCAACGCCCTGGCTGGGAAAACTTGAGCGCGGTAAAGAATGGACACGTCCTGCCATTCAATGATGATCTGGTCAGCCGCCCGGGTCCACGCTTGGTGGATGCGTTGGAGGAATTAGCAAAGCTGTTGAGACCAGAGTTGTTCCAATAAGGGTAAACACGTACACAAGTAAACAGGTAGG
>DASWEH010000237.1:0-3765 GCA_036394895.1 Anaerolineales bacterium | reverse complement strand
AGATATGTTGGTACTGAAACCCAATTACCGCGGCTCAGTTGGGCGTGGGCAGGCGTTCCAGGAACTCAATGTCAATAACCTGGGCGTTGGCGACCTTTGGGATGTGGAAAGTGCCGTTGACCATCTAGTCGAACTCGGGTGGGTCGATCCGGATAAGGTAGGTTGCATGGGTTGGTCGCAAGGCGGGTACATTTCTGCATTTGTAGGGTTGCACTCTGAAAAATTCAAGGCGGTTTCAGTCGGGGCGGGCGTTTCGGATTGGTACACTTATCACATCAGCAACGACATCCCCGATTTCACGCGAGATTATCTCTCCGGTTCGCCATTTCGAGACCGCGCCCTTTATGCAAAGACCGCGCCGATCAGCAACATCTCCAATGCAAAGACGCCCATGCTCATTCAGCATGGTTCCGATGACCGGCGTGTGCCGCTTTCGAATGCGACGGAGCTGTACCGGGGTCTGAAAGAAATGGGTGTGCCCGTGGAGCTTTTTATCTATCCCGGCATGGGACATCCCATCACAAAGCCGCGCGAGAATCATGCGGTGATGGTTCAGAACCTGAACTGGTTCAGTCACTATTTGCTTGGTGAGGATTTGAAACTTGAGTAGGGATTCCGTCTAAACAGTATCTTCAGAGGGAGCTCTGAACTACTGCTGACCCGTCAACTGTTTAAAAGAACCTACCCATGGCTTGCCGAGGCGATGATTATCAGAGACCACAATCTTATTGAACTTTTGCGCAATCTGCGGCATGAGCATGGCAATCGCGCTCCAGTCATCTGTAAAGATTGCCACTTTCATTTTATCGGCGTACTGCCCTGTCCACAGCCACTCCATGCGGAAGCGGTCCGCTTTGACCCAGTAGCCGCGCTTTTCCCACGCAGCCACAGAAACATCGATTCCCTCCGAGATGTTTTTCAATGCTAGTGCGATGAACGCCGCCAGATCCTTTGTTTCATGTGTCACATCGGATTGTTTTGCCAGTTCACGTACAGCCAGTACGATTGCTTTCGTTAATTGCGTTCGTTCTTTTCCTGCTGATTCGGGGTTGATAATCGGAGACATGGAGTGAAACTCACGAGGCGTCTTGTGAAAGTCTTTTCGCCACACACCTGTCCTGGCTACGGTGCCAGGGGAGAACACAGAGAAAATGAGTTTTTCTCAAGGGTCTCAACGGGCTCCGTGGCTAACCGAAGGATCATTTACACAATAGGCCAACTGAATGAGATAGGCGTAACCAACAGGCGGCGATTATACCGCTATTAATCGAATATTGCAGGCTGACATGACGTGGGATCCTAAATCCTATAGAGAATTCTTCCTTTCCAAAGTGGAATTGGCATGGAATGTAACCTATTCCAAATAAGATTGTCCTGTCATAGACTGGTGGGAGTAACCCTAACGCCAACGACAATCTCTCTGAAAAGGAAAAACAGGATGTTATTTGCGCCAAAAGAAAAAGGTCAAGGTCTGAGTGAGTATGCAATTATTCTTTCTCTGGTTGCCCTGGTCGTAATTGTTGTGGTATGGATATTTGGTCCCAAGCTCGGCAGCACCTACAGCACCATCAGTAGTTCTCTTCCGTAAACACGATTCACCCACAACGAAGAGGATTCAGAAAAGGACTCTGCTTAGGCAGAGTCCTTTTTGTTCCATTAAGGTATAATTTCGCCGCTCATTAACACCCTGACTACTAAAAACTCGGGGACGTGTCGGAACTGGCAGACGAGCATGACTTAGGATCATGTGCCGAAAGGCGTGAGGGTTCGATTCCCTCCGTCCCCATAAATCTCAGACCTGCAGGGTCTCATGGAGAAATAACTTGAAAATCGATAAAACCATTGAAGAGAACCACGAAGCCAAATTAGTGGTTGAAGTTGAACCAGAAAAAATGGATACTTACAAGCGCCGCGCCGCCCGTAAGATTTCGCAGCGTGGGAAGATCGCTGGCTTTCGCCCCGGCAAAGCTCCGTATGAAATGATCGTGCGCAGTTATGGTGAGCAAGCCATCCTCGAACAAGCGGTTGACCTCTTCGTGGATGCTGAATATTCCAACATCCTCAAGGAAGCGGATGTGGAGCCCGGCGCCGCTGGCTCGCTTGAATCGATTGACTCGCTTGAGCCGCCGAAGATGACTTTTCGCGTTCCTCTCGCTCCCGAAGTGGATTTGGGTGATTATCACTCGATCCGTATGCCGTACGAGTGGTCCGCGCCCGATGAAAAAGCAGTCGATGCAGCGCTGGAAGACGTCCGTCAAAGGTACGCCACAACGGAAAACGTCGAGCGTGAAGCGCAGGAAGGCGATTATGTTCTGGTCGATCTGAAGTCAGAAACAGCAGAACTGAATCGCACCGGTTACGCGGCATTCATCCGCAGCGAAGAGCGGGATACCGAGTGGCCATATAACGGTTTCGCAAAAGAATTGATCGGTCTGAAGGCCGGCGATACAAAGACTGTCAAACACACCTTCCCGGAGGATTGGGAAATCGAGGAGCTGCGCGGCAAAGACGTGGAGATGGAAGTCACTGTTAAGACTGTGCGCGCCGTCTCATTGCCTGAACTCGACGATGAATTCGCCAAGATGACTGGTGCGGGCGAAACTGTCGAGGCATTACGGGAGGCTGTGAAAAAGGATATCGAGGCCCATTCGAAAGCCGATTACGACGATAAATATTTTGTTGACCTGATCGAGAAAATCAAAGAAGGCGCGACTCTGAAATATCATCAACATGCATTGGAACACGAAGACGAACATGTGTTGGAGGATTTGAGCCAACGGCTGGGTCAGCAAGGCATGGATCTGGATACCTATTTCAAAGTCCGCAATACCACGCGCGAACAGTTCATTGAAGATGAAGTCAAGCCGGTGGCGAAGAAGCGCTTCGAGCGCTCCCTCATCCTAGATGAGATCGTGCGTCGCGAAAAGCTCGAAGTGGACAACGAAGCGCTAGACGCGGAATTCAACCAGAGCTTATCAGCTCTCACGATGCAAGGCGTGGACCTGAGCAAGATTCGCGGCGGTCGACAGGGCCAACAACGCGTGGCTCAGGCGGTCGCCATGGAATCAGCCAACCGCGTCCTGACCCGTCGCGCGCTGGATACGTTGAAGTCCATTGCCGTGGGTGAATATGTCCCGCCCGAAGAACGCCAAAAGGATGCCGAGCCTGTCGCCGAAGAAGAAACAGTTTCGACCACTGACACTGAAGGTGAAACGAAGGCTGATGAAGTGGAAGAAGGCATCGGTGAAAATGAGAACGTTGGTGGCGCATCGACCGAAACGGAAACCGAATCGAAGTCCGAATAAATAAACAAATCCTGATAAAGTTTTAACGTAATTCCAACATGAAATCGGTATGATTGGCAAAATATAAAGGAGATAACATGATCCCTGATATCAAAAGTGTCATTCCCATGGTAATTGAGTCTTCCGGCCGCGGTGAGCGCGCCTATGATATTTATTCCCTGCTTCTCAAGGAGCGCATCATCTTTCTGGGCACGCCAATTGACGATCAGGTTGCGAACCTGATCGTCGCTCAATTACTGTTCCTGAATCACGAAGATCCCGAGCGAGAGATCAACATGTACATTAACTCTCCCGGTGGAGTCGTTTATGCTGGTTTCGCCATCTACGACACGATGAAGATGATTTCGAACCCGATCAGTACTGTGGCTGTCGGTGTGACCGCTTCCTTCGGGACTGTACTGTTGACTGCCGGTACAAAGGGCCGCCGTTATACTCTGCCTCATGCCACGATCCATATGCA
>DASWEH010000236.1:0-4790 GCA_036394895.1 Anaerolineales bacterium | reverse complement strand
GAATCAACGCTAGAGATTTTTCATTGATGGCGTGGGGGTATCATGTCTTTGCACTACATGACGTGGGGTATACAAAACCTCATATGACTTCCAGAAAGCTGATGATTTCGATAAAAGCGCAGTAGGTCTTGAATAGCAGCTTTATATTCTCGTTTTTCTATTCTGATGAAGAGTTCGTCGAAAACAAACCTTCGACGCACTCCCACCTATCGCCAGGTCGCGATGTAGGTAACTACCTGATGGTCATGATCTGAGAAAACAGTACACTATTCCTATATAGTGAACTCTTCATTCCGCTTGGTATGTTACTTATGGAAGACTAATAGAATCCATATGGACAGGGACTACACAATCGAACATGCTTTTCATGTTCAAACACCCATTTGAACCAGAAGACATTTTTCAGATCGCGGACTCGAAGCCCGTCGGGAGCGCTTGGCTAGATAACTTGATGATATTACATCAAGTTGTTTTTTATTTTAAAATTTCTTAGCAGGATCGAACACTTGGCTGCAATTTGAGGCACGATCGCACTAGGAAAAACTGGAGTCGCAAATTATGATCTACCAATTAGTGGGCCTGATAGGGCCTGTTGTCGATTGTTCACAATTTGCATCTCTAAGTCACTCAGATCATCCTCATCTTTCCACAAACCGAATGCGGCCATTGTGGGATGGACTTCACCCAATTTCAGTCTCTCTAAGAGTTCAGGCGATTGTCCAAGTGCTTGCGCCAATCGATGTATCATTTCGGCTGAATGATTGAGTCGCTGCAAATCTCCCACGCTAATGAGAGCGGCCATCGGACGACCGCGCTGGTGGGCTTCATGGATGATCGCATCCGCTTCGCTCAATTTGTGGGCAATTGGCGTCTCGAGTAGGACATGCAGTCCATGCTCAACGGCCATTCGGCCGACTATACTATTGGCATGATAGTTAACAGATACAATACCGATCTGAGGGTCAGTATCTTCCATCAGTTTTTCAATATCTGCATACTAGGGAACACCCAGTCGCTCCCCAAGCTTTCTGGCAGACTCTGATAATCTTCCCCACACAGAAACGAGCTTCACCTGACTAGAAAGGACTTTCAGCATTGGCCCATACAAATAACTTGAGCGGTACCGATGATCGCCACTCGGAGTGGCTGAGTATTTGACTCAAGAGGCATTTTTTCTCCTTTAGGTACTGACCATAACTTCCCACTTGTCCACGTGGGATCAAGATCCCAATCGGGACTCACTACGGGAGCTGATGTGGCTGTCGATGTGCTGGCGCTCACAATTGTGGTAGGCACCGACGGGATAACTGTCGTCGGCTCGCACGCAACCACGGACAAAACAATGCTACCCAGTAGGAATTCAATTACGTACTGTGCTGTTGACACGACTCCCTGCTCCCTCCCATAAAATATCTGACCTTAACTTGTGCCAGACAGTGTTAGAGACTTATACATGCCGATGAGCGCTGATGATATGAGAGCCAAGCTGGGTTAGAATACAGTCTTCTCGAGTCACCTACTCCATTGAAATTCCAAGAATTTGTAGTATTATTTCGTTAGCGCTCCCGTTATCGTTCACGCTTTTTATATCTTCGCAAGTTTCGTGCATTCTGTCAATACAAGCGCCTAGATTCGGTGATTTAAACGGCACTTCACACCGTTTTTGGCCCAATATTTGGACAGAGGAGACTGCTTACTTCACCTTGTCCCTTTTCCTATTGGCGATAGCAGCCTCCAGATAGGAGAGATCAATGCACTTTCTTACGTTATCCTGGAATGATGGATTTCAGAAATCATCTCTTAAAACTGCTGAGATTTTCGAGAAGTTTGGACTGCGCGCCAAATTCAACATTGTAGCCAAAGCCAATCTGCCGAATAACGGGCTGCCTTATAATATGCAACCAGATGCTTGTTGGGGAGCTCCATATGGAGATTTTCAGCAACCAACTGGCCGGATTCGAACCCTCAGAGACAATCTTCGGCTTTCCGTACAACGCCTCAACCCCGGAACTGGAATCCTGGTTGCCGGGAGTGGTGCGCGCCTTCCGGACGAGGGGCGATGCGATCAATCCCTTGCCATCTGCTCAAACGGTGAAACTAACTACCGGCGGCTCAGAAGAAGCGGAAGCTTGGCTGGATCATTATTTGAGGGGGTTAATGGCGTTGCCAGAAGGCTGGTTGATTTACAATGTCCACGGCCTTGACGGAGAAGGCTGGGGACAATTGCGAAGCGAATATCTCACCGGGACATTGGAAAGGCTGGTCGCGTTACCCGATCTCAAAATTCTCCCGGCCCGAGAAATTCTGGCTTTGGCAAAACAGTGTACTCTTTTTGTTTTGTACGATTGAGGGTAAAGGGACTATGAAAGCGAAAAGAATATTATTTCTGGCCTTTGCACTACTGATCCTGGCAGATTGTGGAACAGCACCGCAGACGGCGACGGGAACTCCTGTGGCTCAGGTAGTCACCGAAACATCTGCGCCCGAGGCAGTTACGGCAACCCCCGCCGCATCGACCATCCTCCCCACCCCGACGTGGAGTGTCGGAGACCACGGCGTTCAGTGGGCGCAGGTCTCCTTCGATGACCTCGCGCCGGCTGGGATGAACATGCAGCAATGCTGGAACGGTCTGGGCATGGATGATCAGGGCCACATCTATATCGGATTCACGAGTGTACGATCCGATGGGCGCGAGGATTTCCCGGTCTTCCGCTATGATCCCAAAACTGGCGAAAGGCTTTTTCTAGGCACCTTTCTGGATATCGTAGCCGCTGCCGGTAACTCTCGACCGGGAGAAGGCATCCCCAAGGGCCACACGCGCATGGTCTTTGCGGATGGCAAGATGTATATGGGGTCACAGAGTTTTCATGATCTGAAAGGGGAAATCGATTCTCTGCCGACTTATCGCGGCAGTCATATCTTCGCTTTTGACACTGCGGCTGACACCTGGGAGGATTTAAGTGCTCCTCTACCCGGTGGCGTGATTATCGAGCATGAAGGCATTATCTCTCTCAACATCCTGCCCCAGGAACATTTGCTTGTTGGACTAGCGCATCCCTCCAGTGACATTATCTTGTACGATTACCGGGCAAATAAACTGGTCAAGCGAGTTCCTGGTATCCCTTGGAAACTGGGCAATCCTTTGAGCCGGGAAATTATTGTCGCGCCGAGTGGGAATATCTATACCTATCGCGGCACGGAGCCGGTGAGCCAGCGCCATGAGATTCACAACGTCTGGGTTTACAACATTCATACCGGGGAAATGAAAGATACGGGCTTGCAGATGACCAATGGTTTCTGGATTGGCCAGACTCAAAAACGCGATGGCAGCAAAATCTACATCAACACGACCGGTGGCGAACTGTATGAATTTGATACGATCACCGAAACCTTTAAAGACTTGGGGTACGAGCTGCCAAGCACTGATAAACGGATCATAGATTACACGTATGCCGTCACGCTCTCCCCGGACGAGAAGCGGGTCTACTATATCCTATCCGTGATCCAGAACCCTGGCGGAGCAGAAGGTGATGGGAGCGGCGGCAGCGGCGAACTGTATTATTACGATCTCGCCACGGGCCAGATAGTCTTCGTGCAGCAACTACCCCCCGGCATTTACACTAGCCAGGATCTACGCGACAGTGAAAATCTCTATTTCTCTCATTTTGGAGGTCATGCCGATCTCTGGTCTGGGAAACCGGGCCTGTTCATAGTACACATACCTCCGCAGCCTTAGGGCTTGACAGACCGCCTGCTGAACTTCACGAGGAGGATTTCCATGAAAACGATAAGGATTCTTTTCCTAGTCCTCGCGCTGCTCTTTATCGCAAGCTGTGCGCGGCCGTCGCAGGTGACAGTGATCCCCACACCAACCTGGACTGTCGGCAAGAGAGACATTTCATGGGCAAAAGTTGACTTCAAGAGTATTACTCCACACATCACGGAACTTCTTCAACCTGCTTGTGAGCAGGAAATCGAAGGAGATTGGCGTACAGGCACATGGACGCCAGAGTATCAGGCAGAGTTCATCGAACAGATCTACCGGGAGTGCTTCGGGTATCCATCTGTGGTTTCAATCAATTATTGGGGGCTTTCCGATCGTCACATCTGGATGCCAGGCGCAGGGTTGATTGACGCAGAATATCGCCCAAAGCCAGCATTCAAAATGCTGAAAGATCTTATCAACGGTGGATGGACGGCAGTTCCCTTCACAGCCCGCACTGATGAAAATGGCGAGATTAACTTCCGCGGCTTTTATGGGAAGTATGATGTCACGCAACTTTTGCCGGGCCGCAAGTATACAACATGGGAATTCCATTTATCTGAAAAGCAGGAAAATACATCGACGTTTGTAGCAAACTTGTCTAATTGATCAAGGAATAGATCCATGGAATCACGAAACACCGATTTTCTTCATGTACAAAACACCAAGATCGTCAACGACCGCGGTGAAACCGTTCTGCTGCGCGGCTTCTGCTTGGGTGGCTGGATGAACATGGAGAACTTTATCATTGGCTTCCCCGGTCACGAATCAGGTCTGAGATCGGGAATGCAACGTGTCTTAGGTCGGGAAAATGCTCAATTCTATTTCGAACGTTTCCTGCACTACTTTATTCAGAAAGAAGACTTATCGTTCATCAAGAGTCTGGGCTGCAACGTGATCCGAATCCCGCTCAACTATCGCCACTTCGAGGATGATGATCGTCCCTTTGAATACAAACCCGAAGGGTTTGCCTTATTGGATAAAGTCATCGTCTGGGCGCGCGAGCTGGAACTCTACGTTATCCTTG
>DASWEH010000235.1:0-10271 GCA_036394895.1 Anaerolineales bacterium | reverse complement strand
CGTGGCGCGTACTCGCGCCACGCCTTTGCCTTTATAATTGCAGCGATTGAACTTTATCACTGAGGTGAACTATGTTTGAAAGACTTCCGCTGCATATTAAAAAAACTTTAGCCTGGAGCGTCCATCTTTTCACGGCTACTGGCGCCATTTGGGGATTTTTGTCTCTCCTAGCTATCTTTGACCAGAACTGGCGTGCAGCCATCCTTTGGATTATCGCAGCCATGTTCGTAGATGGCTTTGACGGGATGTTAGCGCGCTGGTTTCACGTGAAGGAATATGCGCGGGGAGTGGATGGCGCCTTGCTCGATAATATTATTGACTATCTAAATTATGTTGTTGTAGCTGCGTTGATTCTCATCAAAGCGCCTAATCTTCTGCCTGCTGGTTTTGAAATGATTGGTGCATTTTCAGTGTTGTTAACCTCCGCATATCAATTTACTCAAGTGGATGCAAAAACTGACGAGCAGTCATTTTTCTTCAAAGGCTTTCCATCTGTATGGAACTTTCTTGTCATTTACATGATGTTGTTGGGCCTGAATCCCTGGATTAATCTCACTCTTCTGGTGATTTGCAACGTCTTTGTATTTGTCCCAGTGAAGTATCTTTACCCTAGTCGAAACACTCGCTTGCGACGGCTCACCTTGGGGCTGACATATCTATACGGCGCGATTGGCGTTTGGGCACTTTTGCAATATCCCAGCGTCCCACAATGGGTGGTTTGGATTTCGCTTGTTTATGTCGCGTATTACATGTTGCTTAGTTTCTTTCCGAAAATTGGAAACGTTAATCCTGCGTAAGCTGCATGTACATTGCAAAAGTTTCTGAGGTGACAGAAGAACTTTACGAAGCGTTACAACGATTAATTCCACAATTGGGTGCTCATAAAACGCCTCCTACATTTGAAGAATTGAACCAACTGGTCAATTCGGAGTCCTCTACACTTCTTGTGGCACGTCACTCGAAGGAAGATGATCCAATCTTGGGTATTTTGTGCCTCACTATTTATCGTGTTCCGACAGGATTGCGCTCCATCATAGAAGATGTGATTGTGGATGAAAGTGCACGCAGGCAGGGGCTTGGTGAAGCACTGGTTCGTTACGCGATCGATCTCGCCCATAAGGCGGGCGCCGAAGGGGTGTCACTGACGTCGAATCCTCAGCGTGAGGCAGCAAACCAGTTATATAAGTCCATGGGGTTTGAATTACGCAAAACCAACCCATACTTTTACAGGCTTAAATAAATCAGGCAGGTCACGATGACCTGCCTGATGATTTTCTTAATAGCGGCTACTTGTTATGGCCATTCCCGTTGCCATTCCCGTTTCCATGTCCATTGTTGTTTTTATCTTTATCTTTATTCTTGTCCTTATCCTTGTTGCTCCCATTTCCAGTACCCTGATTCCCATTATTATCATGATTGGACATCACGACACCCAGCCCTTTCTGGCTTAGTAGGGCTTTCCGCAATTGTCCCCAGCTCTTAGGTGTAGTTCCATCCTCTGTAAAATCGCTGAACGCGCTATAGTCATTATGTTGTTTTGCGTAAAGCAAATCCTGGAATAACTGTGCATCTCCCCCGAGTTCGCCTGTCAGCCAGAGTGCTTGTGCAATTACACCGAATCCAACCCCATTCTCATGGGCAGACATGATCGTCTCGTAGTCTATGCCTTCAATGTCAGAGAAGAAAGTCGCCAAGGCGCTGCCTACTGGGTGCTGATTCTCACCTTGATCTGGGATAACAGTGGTTGGGTCGATTTCGATGGTTTTGCCTAAGGGCCGTTTAATTGGAACAGGATTCCCATCTGCATTTATATCAATAAGTCGAAGCGCGACTGCGGTTTCTTGGCTAATCCGTACGGTTTGCACAAGCTGATTCGAGTCCCCCAGTTCAACAATTACAGTAATGACTCCGGTGTTGGGGTCAGTCTCCACGGTGATACTTTGTACGGTTCCACTGATAGGGCTCGTCTCTTGTACGGCAGGCGCTGCTGAGGCTCCCCCCACCTGCGCCATCGAAAGTATGATTGTCAGGATAATGCCTAGAAGTGGTTTCATTCGGCTCATAATCGTGTTCTTGCCTTCTGCTGCTTTCTTGTATTTTACAGATCTGCGATAAAGCATTCCAATGATTTCTGTAATATCGACATGACAATTATGAAAGGTTAGCTAGTACTATTGTACACTCGTGTAAAAAGTTTTGAAAGTAGGTGTAACCTTTTCATGATATTCAAAAGGTTACAGGTCAGGCGCTATCCCTTTAGATGAGATTTATGGTAATCCTCGAGCGTATCCAGGTCTGCAAGCACGCTTGGCGTATCCACGTTCACATAATGGATTTCATCCGCGTGTCTATTCAGGAAGTCGCGGAGCGACTCAGGTTGTTTCAATTCGAGGATTTCACCCCATAGTGGGCGTGTTACCAACCAGGGATGGCCGCGTCTCATTTGAAAGCTGGGCACGATAAGACTGGATTTACTCCTTCGATATTCCTCGCAGATCAAGCGCACGTTCTTTTCCTGGACCTGAGGCTGGTCACCGAGACCGATTAATGCTGCCTGCGCCTGTTCAGGCATTGCTCTCAAGGCACAATGGATGGATGACAGCATTTCGCCAGCGGCATGGTCATTATTGTGGATTTTTCGTACGTGATACTGACTAATCGCATTCTCAACTTGTTCCCGCACGCCGCCTGTTACGACAATCACATCTTCGATGCCTGCATGTAAAAACGTGGTAATGACGTGCTCTATGACAGTTGACTTTCCCCATGGCAGTAACATTTTTGGTTGCCCCATCCGTTTTGATTGGCCTGCGGCAAGGATAATCGCTGAGATCATAGAGTTTCGTCTGAAATCAGCCGCTGATACATTTCTGGGGTGTCCACATCCAAAAGCAGACGGTCATCATGCCAGGGCAAATATTCCACGCGATGTTTGTGAAATATCGCTCGCCCGCCGACATCGCCTTCCAGAGTCATCAGATCAGCGAACGTTGCACGGTCGAATAAAACTGGGTTGGCGCGTTGATCCATCACCATCGGCGCAACGATGGGATAAAGTCCCTCTGCGTGCTTTTCAACCAAAGCCCGAATAATAGAAGTGGTGACCTGGGGTTGATCCGTAAGAAGAAAAATCGCTCCGCCCACCCCCTCCGCCCCTTGGGCACCTCCCCCAAATACGGCATGAGGCTCTTTTTTGTAAACTGAAGATATTTGTTGCCGAATTTGGGGGAGGCTGGGAAGGGGTTGAATCAGCGCTCGTACCCCTGCCTTGATCGAACTTCCCTGCCCACTTTTCCACTCTTCATTTTTTACGACGATTACATTCAAATCTTTTACAGCTTGTTCAACATGTTCTGCATTTGCGCCAGTGATGACAACGACTGGTGAAAGCCCCGCCTCCAATGCAGTCTTTGCCACAACGTGGACAAACCGTTGACCCTTCCAATCGAGCAACTGTTTTGGCTGACCAAATCGTTGGGACTCACCTGCTGCCAAAATAATGCCTGCGATCGATTCATGGACGGCAAAAATTTTCTCTTGTTCCAAACTCGATATGATTACAGAATGATACGTATCCATTAACGCGTTTGCCATCTCTTGCGCAGCAGATTGCAATGCATGTGTATCTGCTTGATTTAGTAAGGCAACTTTTCGTGCCTTTGCAGGAATATTTTTTAATCCACTTTCGCTATGTTTCAATACTCGAACCAAAGAATCTTGTGTAATGGATTCTCCCATACTTAATCCACTGAGCTTTGAAAATATTTCAGCCCGATGAACTTTCTCATCGTTCAAGGGTTTGCCAAGACCTGTCAGACCAACCACCTGCACAACCAATTCGACAAAGGCTGGAATAGGAGGCTCATGTTCTGCCCAGCCCTTCAAAGGCTTGCCTCTAGACCCATCGGCTTCAATGAGCAAAGGAATGGAATGATATCCACAAAATTGTTGAAGCCAATTCATCAAATGGTCATTGATGGGTTTCGTTCGATCTGCATCTATTTCACCGGTGACGAGGACCACACCTTTCAATCCGTGTTCAAGTCTTTCAATTGGGTCAGGCGTATCTGCAATAATATGTTGGTCTGCGAACCCTAGTTGCCATGCACCCAGATGGGATGTTGCAGTGACGATCACTGGTGCTGTTAATTGTCGTGCCAATTGAAACATCGCAGTTGTTTTTCCACCTGATCCAATCAACGCGATACAAGGTGATGAATTGAGGCGTAATGCTTGAGCCAGTGAAAGATTCATGTTTACGATTATACATCTTTCAATCCTTCGACTTTGCTCAGGACAGGCCCTCATTCATTCACAAGGTAAGGTATAATAGCCGCGCTACGCACAGATAAAGCGCGTGTACACTATCACAAGGCATGGTATGGTAAGCGACCCTCTCATTTCCACAGACTACTGGACAGAGCTCCAGATCACAAAGCAAGACGTCGAATATCTACACAATTACTTATTTGAACTTGAAACTCCCTTGACCGCTCGTGAGCTTGTTTCTGTTCTCATCAATGAGCGTATCCGTATCGAGCGTCTTGCTGTGCAGGAGCGCCGCCAAACAGGCGGCAAAACCTATCTCCCTAAAGAGTCGTATCAAGTCGGTGACGAACTTATTTTTCCCGCGTTGAATTGGAAGCATGGCAAAGTCACGGGTGTACGCGGGGGAACAAATCCGGAGATGGGATCCTTTGATGTATTAACCGTTGATATGGGCAACGGTTCCGAGCGACTCTTTGCATCTAATCTTTCGAATCATGCGCTCAATGATCAACCTATGACCGTTGAAGATGAGGGGTTTGACGCCCAAGCAATCCTGCGCGAACAAGGAAGCGATATTGAG
Source organism: Anaerolineales bacterium (assembly GCA_036394895.1). GTDB lineage: Bacteria > Chloroflexota > Anaerolineae > Anaerolineales > Villigracilaceae > Defluviilinea. The sequence goes on along the minus strand of DASWEH010000235.1, from coordinate 5,422 downwards.
AAGAAGATCGAAGCCGCGTTTCAGGCTGACGATGATCTTGTCCGGATCGCTGGTCGTTGGTTCCCGCGGGCCCTGCTGATTGACGTCAATGTAGGTCATCTTAATTTAGCGGAAGCAGTTTTGGACATGGCAGGAGGCGAGCCACTCCCTACGTCTGCACTTTTAAAAGACGTTGCTTTGCCTGAAGGATTGAATCCCAAGCTGGCAGAGTTCTCGCTCAATCTGGCTTTGCAGGAAGATGAGCGCTTCGATGAAGTGGGTCCTGCTGGAAAAGTTTTATGGTGTTTGCGTCGGCTCGAACCTATTGAGGTGCGTGAAGTCCCTCTGCACTTGCGTTATTCTCCTATTGAATACGACCGTGCCGCACTGACACCGCAAATGTTGGAACTTGAAGCTCAGTTAGACGATGAACTCAGCGAGTTTGCAGCAAATCCGAATAAGGATGTGAAGGAAGTCACGGTCTCGTTGATTTATCCACATTTGCGCTCCGGGACTTTACCGCTCTCTGCACGCGTTCGTCCTTTGTTTCCTACCGCCTATGAATCACCACGTGTTCGCTTTACGCTCGTAGATGGCAGGACGAAACAGAAGATGCCGGGCTGGGTTGTGCGTGAGCATGGATACGTCTTTGGCTTGCGCGAATGGTACAAGGCAAATGATTTGATGCCTGGCAGTTTGGTGCGCATTCGCCGCGGTGAACAGCCCGGTGAGGTCATTATTGAAGCGAAGACCTATCGCTCCACAAAGGATTGGGTGCGCACCGTGATTGTTGGCGCGGACGGTGGCATGGTGTTTGCGCTGCTGAAACAATCCATTTCGGCAGAATTCAATGATCGAATGGCATTTGCAATTCCGTCCACGGAAGCAGTGGACCAACTCTGGCTTCAGGATAAGAAACGCCCGTTTGAGAAGCTGGTTGCAGAGATGATCCGTGAGATGTCTAAATTGACGCCACAAGGTCATGTTCATGCGCAAGAGTTGTATTCTGCTGTAAATATTGTCAGGCGTGTCCCGCCGGCTCCACTATTTGCACTGCTGGGGAGTAAACCAGAGTTTACGCATGTGGGAGATTTACATTTTCGTTTGAACGATTTGGAGTGATCATGGTGGTGGAAACAAAACGTTTTAGTCTCGTTAAACCGAGTGTTAATACTCCCTTTCACATTGATTTCGATTGGTGGAAAAAGAATGAGCGCGATTGGCATGTTTATTTGCGCTCCCTTTTATGTCCCGAGCATCAGGCTGCCTTTGAGAACGCGGAGGAAGGTCAAACCATTGACTGGGTGGATCCGCTGACGGCTGAGGTAAAACCTGTCGATGGAATACAGAATGCTTTGATGACACATTGTGTCAAGCAGCCAGATTTTCTCACCAATCAGACCGCACTGGTGGAAGCAGTGTTCCGTTTGTTCCTGACAAATGGCAATAATCCTATGACATCCAATGATTTGGGTGCAAGGCTAAACCGGCCTGCTGAAACGATTTTACGAACACTGGCAGGTGCCAGAGTCTATAAAGGGATTCGGCCATATAGCGCTTAAGCACAAAAATGAGGAATGAGGGGAGTGTGGTTTGCCTCTTTTTCAAGGAAGTAATACAATTGGATTACCTGCCCCTGTAGCTCAATGGACAGAGCACCAGCCTTCTAAGCTGTTGGTTGTGGGTCCGAATCCCGCCAGGGGCGCTCAAAAATAGGAGTAAAGTGCCGTAAAATAAGCGGTGCTTTGCTCCTTTGGATTTTAAAATCCTAAAAGTACACCTTATAGGAGTAGATCATGAGTGCAACTGAACGAGTTTGTACTAAGTATGGCCCGCCAGCACAACCCATTGAAAACTTCGGATGGAAGGATAGGCTTCGTGGTAAACGCCATGCGGTTTGTAAAATCTGCACCGCCAAAAGGTCATCTAACTGGTACTACCAGAACCAAGATCGCCAAAAAGAAAATGTAAGGCTTAATAACCAAAGCTACAGGCAAAATGCGAGAGATTATGTTTGGGATTATCTCACAACTCACCCTTGCTCAATTTGTGGTGAGCCTGATCCGCTTGTCTTGGAATTCCATCATACGGGGCAAAAGGATAACGAGGTATCCCGCCTGATGGGTAGAGGTGCATCTCTTGATGCTTTAAAAGCGGAGATTGAAAAATGCCAAGTCGTCTGCTCGAACTGCCACAGAAGAATAACAGCAAGGGAACAGGGATGGTATAAGGGTTTGATTGAGGATAGAGCATAGTCATTTAGCGCTCCTCGATGAGCCAGTTGACCGCGTGAAGCATCAAGCGTTGATATAGCGGATGATTCCAGACTTCAGGGAAATGTCCGGGCGCAATATGCACCACGCGTCCTGCGCCTTCCTGTTTGCTCCAGGCCATTGGGTGCGCTACACCCTGGTTCACCGCGACCATGTGAATTTCCACCGAAGGCTCGCAACGCTCGATATAAAATTCGTCATGCACGTCAAACGCCTGGATGTCGTCTGTGATTGGATGCTCGCCAAAAACAGGGTAAACAGTGAAAGTGAACGGCGGCGGGTGAGACATAAATCTACCGCCCAGCAGCCTGGCTAACTCCGCATGAGATTCGCCAATGACCGTGGCGCAGTGAGCGGCCAACAGCGCGCCGCCGTTTTGCACCCAATTCCTTAATCCGCGCACTTGTTCGTCCGTCAATCTTTCGGGTGTAGCTTGCTCTTGCTCCGGTCCGTTCTTCGACAGGCATGTATAGCTGAGCATCACTTGGCAGCCCAGCGCATCCAGCCGCGTTAAAGCATCCAGATCGTAAGTGGCTTCGACCGTCCAGCCATCCCCTTTAAACAATGACATATGGCAAGTGCGAAACCATTAAAGTCGTGATACAGGCCGCCCAGGATCATCAGAATGCATTTAGAGTGAGCGCTCATCCGGTCTTCGCCTACCACGCTAGATGGACGCCCTGATAATCCACGTAGATGGGATCATCCGCATTCCATTTTCTGATTGCCAGTTGGAATATGCCTTCGGCGGACTCGTCTGGGTCCAGGAAGGCTTCTGGCCCACCCATATTGGTTCGCATCCAGCCGGGGTGAACAGCCAGCACCTTGAAGCCGCGCGGCCCGAGGTAATTTTGCAGGATTTTGGATTGCATATTCAAGGCGGCTTTAGACATGCAGTAGGCAAATTGATTTTCACGCCAGCAATCCGAAAGGCTGCCTGCCTCCGACGAGATGTTGACGACGAGCTTCTGCCCACTTCTTTCCAGCAGAGAGCAAAGCTGTTGGACGACGCGCAATGGCCCAAAGGTGTTGACCTCCATCGTCTGCTGAAATTGCTGATCGGCAAAATCCAGTTGCTCCAGGGATAGCTGCGAATTTTTGAGATGAATTCCAGCGTTGTTGATAATGATGTCCAAAGCACTTGTCCGCTCACTGACTTGCCGGGCTGCCCCGCGCACGGAATCCATGTCTGCCACATCGAGCGGGATAAGCGCCAGCGCATCGTTATATTCTGCGACCAGATTGTTCAAGTCAAGTACTGATCGGTAGACTCCGGCAAACACTGTGTATCCTCCCCGAAGAAATCGTTTCACGAGCGACAATCCCAAACCTGTATCTGCGCCCGTAACTAAGACTCCCTTTTTCATTTCGTTCTCCATAACGAATCATCTCTCCAGCCGGATTACAGTGTCAGCTTCATCGCGTTGCTGAGGGAGAATGGTGAGAAACGCATTCTCGCCGTGAGGCGTCAATTTCACCGGCGAACCATCTTTTAATAAGGTCGCCCTCGTCACCTGTGCGGGGATATCGCGCAACATGACGCAATCGCTGACATAATCCAATATATGAACATAGTGCGTCTCGCCTGTGCTGGTGCTGACAGTTGTCCCATCGGGCGCGGGCGGAATGACTCCGGCACGTGTACCATAAATCGAGTCGCCGTGAACACTCAACCATTGACCCACGGCCCGCAGCCGTTCCGCATGAACCGGCAAAATTTCGCCCAGGGCCGTAGGACCAATATTGAGCAGATAATTGGCACCCACACTGGCGGATTTGACCAGGGTCCGAATTAAGTGTCCTGACGACTTGTGGTTTTCATCCCCGTCATTGACACCCCAGCTATCGTTGATAGTCATGCAAACTTCCATCGGCAATTTGGAGAGCGTTGTGGTGTTGAAGCCGGCCGTGTTCTGTCCCGGCAGATCCTGTTCGAAGCCCTGCACATCCTCGCCCGGCAGCGGTTCGGCGTGACGATTATTCAGAACAACCGCGTCTGGTTGGATTGTGTGGATCATTTCGTACAACTTCTCGTATTCGAACGAACCACCTGCCGCAAAATGCATCGCGTCGTCTGTCAGTTGAGCACTTGGCCAATCGCCATCGAACCACAGACAGGCGATCTGGCCGTACTGGGTGCATAACTCGCGCACTTGTCCATGCAGGAACCCCAGATAGTCTTCCCACGCCAACCCGCTCTCGTTTCGAAAACGATAGGCGGGATGATGCCAATCCAGGAGGGAATGATAAAAGCCCAGCCTCACGTCACGACGCCGGGCACAAGCCTCAGCCAACTCACGCAACGGATCGCGCCGGAATGGTGTGCACGTCACCTTGTAATCGCTCAATGCGGTATCGTACATGCTGAATCCATCGTGGTGGCGGCTCGTGATAACCATATACCGCTGACCTGCATCAGCAGCGATGCTCACCCATTCGTCGGCGTTGAACTTCACCGGGTTGAACTGCTGTACCAGCGGCTCATACGCAGATACAGGAATTTTTTCATTGTGCATCACCCATTCACCGCGCGCCAAAATGGAGTACAGGCCCCAATGAATAAACATGCCAAACCTGGCATCTTGAAACCACTGCAGACCTTCAGGAGAAACTTGTTTTGCTGTCATGGTCGATTCCTTTCGCATGACTTGAGTCGTCTGGGTATTGTTTGAACATATCTACTGCACGCGTACCGCGTATTCCGGAAACTCTGTAGTCTCGGTACGCCTCTCGAAGTACACTCGAGGCTACTCCGACCACCGAGGGCTACGGTGCCCTGCCAGTTCATGGTTACAAGCCATTTGGGTTCGCAATTTGGCCGTCCTTCAGCAGCACGATTTCATCTACATATTGATCCACGAGTGGATCATGGGAGGACATCAGCAAGGTGATGTGCTCGGTCTCAACGATTTGTCGGAACAGTTTGAGGATTTCGCGCGAGGTGTTGCTGTCCAATTCACCGGTCGGCTCATCAGCCAGGAGCAGGCGAGGGTGGTTGGCCAGGGCGCGCGCGATCCCCACGCGCTGTTGCTGCCCGCCTGACATTTCGGGCGGACGATGATGCATCCACTTTGTCAGGCCCACCAGGTCAATGCACTTGAGCGTTCTTTCACGGCGTTCCTTGCTGGGAACATCGATCAATCGCAACATCAAGTCCACATTTTCGTAGG
>DASWEH010000234.1:0-3689 GCA_036394895.1 Anaerolineales bacterium | reverse complement strand
TCTCACCTTTGCACGCGCGTTGGGAGAATTTGGCGCAGTTCTTGTGGTAGGGGGTGGCATTCAGGGGCGGACCGAAACGCTTACTCTCTTTATCTATCGTGCCCTGGATGAGCGCCAGTATGTGGGTGCCTATAGTGCTGCCCTCGTTTTGGGTCTGCTTTCGCTTGTACTGGTCGTTGGCACGGAGCTTCTTCGCAAAAGGGAAAAGTAATACTTCGCAAGTGCACAAAAGATAAGGTATTGCAAACCAAATAGAGCGCTGAAAAGTCGTTTTGCTTTGCCGTTATAATCACTTTACATTGTGCGTTCTTCCTGCTTTGATGTTCATATCGTAGAAGGGCGATCACTTCATGGATCTCAACATTTTGCTTTACGTATTAGTGGGTTTCATTGCACAAATGATTGACGGTGCGCTTGGCATGGCCTATGGCGTCAGTTCCAACACCTTCCTGCTTAGTTTGGGTATTCCACCTGCCGCGGCTTCTGCCAGTGTCCATATGGCAGAAGTGGTCACCACTGGTATCTCTGGTTTCTCACATTGGAGGCTTGGCAATGTGGATTGGAAACTTGTTCGCCGCCTGCTCTTGCCCGGCGTGATCGGTGGTGTCATTGGAGCCTATGTGCTTACTTCCATCGATGGAAATATCCTCAAACCATACATTGCAGTCTATTTACTTTTCATGGGTGGCATCATTATTTATAAAGCCTTCACTATGAAATCCCAACATACACTGGACGATTATCATGGACCGCGCGTCAGTGTGCTCGGATTGATCGGAGGCTTCTGCGATGCGATTGGGGGTGGAGGCTGGGGACCGGTGGTCACTTCGACGCTGGTAGCAAATGGAAAACATCCGCGCATGACAATTGGTTCGGTGAACTTCTCTGAATTCTTTATCACGCTCTCCGAATCAATTACGTTTGTGTTGGCATTAAGTTTTGGTCAGTACTGGCAAATCATTTTGGGGTTGTTGATCGGCGGCGCCATCGCCGCGCCGCTTGCGGTACTGCTTTCACAAAAACTCCCTCTCAAAGCGTTGATGATCGTGGTGGGGATTCTGATCATCCTCCTGAGTATACGTACGCTGTATCTGGCCATTATGTAAGCTTCCACAGGTGTCAGCGGAGATTGCCTACTCAGCTTAATCTGCCGTTAGGCTTTCGGTTTATAATGCTTCCCATGAAGCGTATTGGTATTTTTTTCATTTTTCTGAGCGCGTTGTTGATGACCTTTCAACTCGCGTTTGCTCAAAACAATGAGCCGCTCGCCATCGTGATGACTGCGGATGGTCCGATCATGCCAGCCATGCGGGAATACATCAAGCGCGGAGTCGAAGCCGCTGAACGGCGCAACGCAGAAGTTTTGATCATCCAACTGAATACCCCGGGTGGTGATCTGTTAACCACACTGGACATCATCGCAACCATGCGCGCCAGCAGTGTGCCGGTCGTTGTGTACGTGGCACCGAGAAACGCGATCGCCGGGAGTGCTGGGGCACTGATCACAATGGCGGGTCATGCCTCTGCCATGGCGCCTGAGACTGTCATTGGCGCGTCCAGTCCAATTGATGCATCGGGTCAAAACCTGGATTCAGATGCAAGGGCAAAAGCGACGAATGCAGCAAAAGCCTCGATACGTGAGTTTGTAAAGCCGCGTGGAGAAGAGGCTCTCGCGCTTGCCAACGCAATGATCGACGAAGCCAAAGCCGCGACCGCCAATGAAGCTCTTGAAGCCCATTTAGTTGACTTCGTTGTAGACAATGTTGATGATTTGCTCGAATCCCTGAATGGCTTCACCGTTCAAATCGGTAATGAATCCCGCACACTTCGGACAGCAAGCGCACATACTGAACCCCTCGATATGAGCTTTATCGAAAAGTTCCTGCTCCTGCTGACTGACCCCAACATTGTCTTCACTCTCCTGTCCATCGGAACGACAGCCCTGCTCATCGAAATCTCGAGTCCGGGCGGATGGGTGGCAGGCTTTGTCGGCGTGGTCTGTCTATCACTATCTACTTACGGACTTGGCATCTTACCGGTCAATTGGTTTGGAATTATCTTCCTGCTGACCGCATTCGTGTTATTTATTCTCGATATCAAGGCCCCTACTCACGGCGCGCTCACCACTGCGGGTGTTGCCTCATTTATTATTGGCGCGCTAGTACTATTTAATTCAGCAACTGTTCCGCAGTTCCAGCGTGTATCTGTTCCCCTGGTCATTAGTTTTGGCGTCTTCCTTGGCTTGGCATTTTTCGGGATCCTGATGTTTGCGCTGCGCACGATTCATGTGCCGGTGAGAATGGGAGCCGAGTCGTATGTTGGTAAAACGGGAACAGCCCGCTCACCCATAGATGAAGCGGGTGGGCAAGTCCAAATGGGGTCAGAGCTTTGGACAGCAGAGCCCGTCCCGGAGTCCGAAAAGATCAGTAAGGGAGACCGAGTGGAAGTCGTCGAAATTAAAGGTTTACGATTGAAAGTCAGAAAGATAAAATAACATTTCTGCTCCCATCGCCGTCCCCGGCGGCTTGAGCAATCAAAGGATCTTATGCCTGTTACCCCTACAAGAGACCGGGTCATCCCCGAAACTGACGTCCGCCCATTGCGCCGTCCCGAATGGATCAAGGTGCGCGCCCCCTCGGGCGAGACCTATCAATGGCTGCAAGGACTGATGCGCAAGAAGGAATTGCACACCGTCTGCGAGGAAGCCATGTGCCCGAATCTGGGTGAATGCTGGGGAAGTGGTACCGCGACATTCTTAATGCTCGGCGACGTTTGCACGCGCACCTGCGCGTTCTGCGATATCAAACACGGCAAACCCACATTGATGGATTGGGGTGAAGCCGAGCGCGTGGCGCAAGCTGTGAAAGCCATGGAATTGAAGCACGCGGTCATTACCTCTGTGAACCGCGACGAACGCAGAGATGGCGGCGCGCCAATCTTTGCGATGGTGATCCGGCGCATCCGCGAATTGCTGCCGGGTTGTTCCATCGAAGTGTTGATCCCTGATTTCAAAGGTTCACTCGAAGCCTTGAAGATCGTGATGGATGCGCGACCCGAAATTTTGAACCACAATGTGGAGACGGTGCCGCGACTTTTCAAGACTGTCCAGCCACAGGACAGTTATGACTGGGCTGCCGCGACGCTTTCGAATGCCAAGAAACTTGACCCTGAAGTGTTGACCAAATCGGGTATCATGGTAGGTCTCGGCGAAGAGATGGACGAGATCAAAGCCGTGATGCGCGACCAGCGCTCCTGGGGCGTGGACATTCTGACAATTGGTCAGTATCTACAGCCAAGCAAGAAGCATATGCCCATCTCACGTTATTACACCATGGAAGAGTTCGCTGAACTGCGCGATTATGGAAAAGAGATCGGATTCAAATGGGTGGAGTCGAATCCGTTGGTGAGATCCTCGTATCACGCCGCGGAGCAGGTGCGGGCGTTGAGCGTGGTGCACCGCAAGTTGTATGGGAATGGTAGTGAATAGATAGTGGAACAACGAACTCCCGCCGACCCATCAGTCGGCGGGAGTTTTTGTTAAACCTTGTTGCCACATATATTTGGCCAGCAAACAATCTGCTTACAAGCGCTTTTACAAAAGCATTCTATATCAATCATAGTTAGGGGAACACTGGGAGAGGATGATGAATTCGGGATGTTTGGCATATTCATTTGGTGTTGACTGGCTG
>DASWEH010000233.1:0-4004 GCA_036394895.1 Anaerolineales bacterium | reverse complement strand
CATGGAAGGCATCACGCATTCACTGTGTTCGCTGGAATATCGGGACCATCGTCCGCTTTATGAATGGTTTCCTGAACAGTTAGGTGTCTTCAAACCCCGGCAGATCGAGTTCGCGCGTCTCAACTTGAATTACACCGTCATGAGCAAACGCAAGCTCCGCCGCCTGGTAGAGGAAAAATATGTGACTGGCTGGGACGATCCGCGCATGCCCACTCTGCGCGCGATGCGTCGTCGCGGCTACACGGCCGAAGCCATTGTGGATTTTGTCCAGCGCATGGGCATCTCAACGGTCGCCACCTCCAACGCGGGCGTCATTGCAGATGTTGCATTCCTGGAAGCCTGTGTGCGCGATGACCTCAACAAACATTCACAGCGCCGCATGGCGGTCACAAAACCTCTCAAACTAATTATCGATAATTATCCCGATGATCTCGTCGAAGAGATGGATGCAGTCAACAATCCCGAAGATCCTGCGGCTGGCAGACGCAAGGTTCCCTTCTCGAAGGTTCTCTATATCGAGAAGGATGATTTCCGCGAAACACCTCCACCAAAATATTATCGTTTGTATCCTGGCAATGAGGTCCGCTTGCGATATGCATATTTTGTCAAATGCACGCATGCCATCAAGAATGAGGCCGGCGAAGTCCTCGAAGTGCACGGCACCTACGATCCATCCACGCGCGGCGGTGATGCACCCGATGGTCGCAAGGTGAAATCCACCATTCACTGGCTGTCTGCTCCTCATGCGAAAGAAGCGGAATTTCGCATGTACGATCGTCTCTTCATGAAGGAAGATCCCGAAGAAGGCGAAGAAGGATTCCTTGGATGTTTGAATCCGGATTCGCTGCACATCCTCAATGGATATGTGGAACCAGATCTCGCGCAGGCGAAAGCAGGTGACCGTTTTCAGTTCGAGCGCCTCGGATATTTCTGCACCGATCCAGACTCGACCGATAACAAGCCTGTTTTCAATCTAACTGTGTCGTTGAAAGATACCTGGGCAAAGATCGAGAAGAAGACGAAATAATTATCCTGCTCAGGCCTACAAACCAATTGACCCCATTATCGCCGCGCATTGTCCGCCTGGCAGATGAAGCGGGAGAATATTAATCAACAAGCCTTGCGAAGGCTCTCAGCCTTCGCAAGGCTTTTGTATTGGTTGAAATGACAATCTGCGTGTAAACTTAATGAATATCATTCCTTCATTATGTGGAGTCATTATGGCTAGTCAATCCATGTCAGAAAAATTTCAGGAACATTTACTTCTCTACTCCCAGACTGAATCCACTGAAGAGCGGCACAGCATTGAAGCGACTCTTTGGGGGGATTATGGCGCGGAATATGCTGTCTTCGTTCTGGATATGTCTGGCTTCTCCCTGCTCACGCGTAAATATGGAATCGTTCACTATCTTTCCATGGTGCGACGTATGCAACTGACCACTGAACCCATCGTCAAATCGTATGGCGGATTCATGATCAAGTACGAAGCGGACAATTGCTTTGCGGTCTTTCCCGATCCGCTTTCGGCTGTCAACGCGGCGATCGCGATGCAGCACGCCTTCAGCGCCGCGAATCTATTGACCTCAGAAGATCTGGATATTCATATCTCCTGCGGAATTGATTACGGCAAAATACTGATCATTGGTCATGAAGATTGTTTTGGAGACCCGGTCAACCGCGCCTCCAAAATAGGTGAGGACCTGGCTGCCGCGAGCGAAATTCTCATTACAAAAGAAGCCATGCAAATGATCCCGGTGGAAGCAGGAATTAAAGCCCATGAAATGAGTGTGTCGATTTCTGGCATCACCATTCCCGCTTATATGATTGAGTATCGGAATGAAGACGATTCTGCACAATTATCCCAATAAAAAGCGGACCGCCTTGAAATGGCGGTCTATGTATTTGGTATGGATGCTTCCTTCATCGCAAAAGCCTGATAAGCAATAGGATCACTACAATCACGAGCAAGACATGGATCAAGTTGCCTCCCGCCCATCTACCAACTCTTCTTCCACGCCCTCTCCTTCCCCAACCGAAAAAACCCACCAACCACAAAAGTAATATGATAATGATGAGTGTCTCGAGCATGAGAATTCTCCTTTTCACACAGGAAAATGCCGTCGGCTATTCTTTGCGATCTTGTTCCTGTGATGGTTTCCTTCGTACATATAGGGCTGTTGATTGGTTGGCAGAATCGAGCAGGGCTAGGATCAGAGTCAACGCAGCGAATCCAATCAATCCATAAAATATCAATATTCCCCAGCCTAGCCGTGGGTTTCCCGTGACTGGAATAAGGGCTGGCTTGGTCGCTTCGGGAGCAACAGGCGTACTGGCAACACGCGGCAGTGCTGATTGAGCCAAAGGCTCTCTATGAGGGGCCGCAGCAGAACTGGAAGCTCCCCATATTAAGAAAAGAATACTTAGGATAGATAACCAAACTAGTTTTCTATTCATCGGACTTACCTTCACATATGATTCAAAGCCTTCCCTGATTGAGTAGGCTAATGACCCCGCAAAGACAATAGCAAGCTACACTCTATATTTGTTAACGAGTTGACAAAAAGGCTGTTATTGTTTCTATTGAGCATTGACGAGAGAAGATCGTTAAGTAATTTTAGAAGAAAATCCTTTGTAATCAATCAGAAATAACGTTTTCTCTCTTTCAAAATTGTAGAGGTACAATCATCTTTACAGGAATCCAAAATGCGAAAACTCTTCTTTCTATTTATTCTTATTCTTCTCCCCGCCTGTAATTTCCTTTCTCTGCCTACCCCTGATCCATCTGAAACAATTGTATTTAAACCATCAGCGACTGCCACGCTCGTTCCGTCGCCTACGTCAACAGAAATTCTTCCTACCGTTTCCCCGGTTCCCACCACTGACCTTAATTTTTTTCGCGACGATTTCACGAGTGCCCTAGTTGCCCCATGGACATGGGTGCGTGAAGATCCAGAAAATTGGAGTCTGACAAACGTCCCTGGCGTTCTACAGATTCATGTGAGTGGCGGCTACGTATCGGCGCACACCAACACCAATATGCTCCTTCGCCCGGCGCCGTTGAGGAACTTTCAAATCGAGACTCAAATGACGTTCAGTCCTGAGGATAACTTCCAGTTTGCGGGCCTGATCATCTATGAATCCGACTCAAATTTTATCCAAGCTGGACGCGGTTATTGTAGATCGTTTGAATGTGTTGGTGAAGGTTTGTATATGAATTATTACAAAAAGGGAGTTGCCGTTAAACCAAATTTTGGTCAACCGTACAAGGAGATCGACCCAATTTTATTACGCTTGAGCCGCAGAGGGGACACCTACACCTTCGAGTCCAGCATCGATGGAAAGGTCTGGTTTATTATTGGCAGTCACACCAGCGACATGAACCCGCTGCAAATCGGACTGGTCACAGGTCAGCGCTTGAAAGGCAACAGCATCTCGGCGACATTCGACTACTTCGAAGTCCGCAGTCTGCCATAGAGCTTAGCTTTATTCCAGCTTCTCTACGACCTCAATTGCCTTTAGCAATCGCTCCAGCACTTTTTCTTTCCCAATAATTTCCATGCTCTCAAAAAGCGGCGGGCTAACTTTTTGTCCCGTCACGGCAACGCGCACGATACCAAAGACTTGATTCGCACTTAAGCCTGACGTGTCAACAAATTCACGCATCGGTGGTTCAGCCGTTTGATGAGATAAGTCAGGGAGTGAGGCTAGAATATCATGCGCCTTGCGTGCGATCTCCGCAGATTGTTTCGCCTCCAGTCCTTTTGCAATCAGTTCTTCAGGGTTTGGTTCAACGTCTTCCTTGAAAAAGAAACTTGCGAAGGCAACGGAGTCGTCCAGAGTAACCAGTCGCTCGCGGATCAGCGGAGTTACTTTGAGCAACGTCTCGTTATCGACTTCTAGTCCCGTGTCAACAAGATACGGCTTGATGCGCCGCGCCAGGTCCTCGGCTGTGAGGAGACGGATGTGAGTCCCATTAAAGTGATCGAGCTTTTGGAAGTTGATTG
>DASWEH010000232.1:0-15893 GCA_036394895.1 Anaerolineales bacterium | reverse complement strand
ATCCAATGTTCCGGTCTGGGCAAGTACCATTGCGATGCCGATCAGCACTAACACAGAGCCCGTTGCACTTTGGATGAGATACTTCATCCCTGCTTCCAGGGAAGCGGCTTGTTCGCGATAAAAGGCCACGAGCAAATAAGAGGAGACGGCCATCCCTTCGAACCAAACCCACAAGTTAAATAGGTCACTGGCAGAGACCAGACCGATCATCAATCCCATCATGGCAAGTAACATCGCGTAATACTTTTCTTCGCCAACCTCGCCTGCCATATAGGAACCGGAGAACAGAATGACCAGTGTGCCAAGCATCAGCACACAGCCTGCCATAAGAAGGCTGATGCCATCTACATGCAAACGGATTGTGCTGATGTTGAAATCCTGCGTGCCGCCTCTGAGAAGGATTTGCACAGAAATGATGAACGGCATCCAGGCGGCCAAAACGGCAAGAAATGCCAGTACCCGTACCAAATAAGAGCGGCCGCGTAAAATGATTTCGCGAGTTCCCAATCGCCCGGCAAGGTAAACGATGGGCGATGAAACCAAAGGGATCACAATGAGACCAGTGAAGTTCAATAGATTCATTTATGCACCCAGCCACACCCATAGGGCAATCAACACGACCAGCAGCGCGCTGATAATGCCGAGAATATTCCAATTCAATTCGCCGGTCTGTGTGAGGCTGAGTCCTTCAGCAATACGATATGTGCCTCGCACAATGAGGCGATTGAGCGACTCAAACCCAAACGATGACTCCACAAATGGGTTGAGCCAGCCGCCTCCGAAGAGAGCGTAGCTTCGGGCGCGCATCCAGGAGATACCAAAGCCTACTGCAACGATCAGCAACGCGAGCCAGGTCGCGGGAGCAGAAAGGATCGCATTAACCATTTCCAGCAAAGACTCACGTTCAAGTTCGTGGAATGGCAGGGTAGACGACAAGAGTCCGTTCAATCCGCCAAAGAAAAGCCAAGTGATGAAGGCGCCCGCCGCAAGAATGCCGAGTGAAACTTTCATCGCTGGTCCCGCAGGATGGACATGTAGATAATCACGTTCTCTGCCGAAGAACACCAACCAGACCATGCGGAAGGTATAGAATGCTGTAAGACCCGCGCTGAGGAGCATGACCGCGTACGCCCAAATAGGCGAGTTTTCGAAACCAATTTCGAGAATAAGTTCCTTGCTCCAAAAGCCGTTAAGGATGGGAACACCCATCAAAGCCAAAGCCCCGACGATAAATGCATTACGCACGAAAGGCATTCTGTTCCCAAGCCGGCCCATACGACGTAAATCGCGTGTGCCGACGCTATGAATGACGGAACCCGCGGCAAGAAACAATAAGGCCTTGAACACTGCATGACTTAACAAATGGAACTGACTGGCGAGCACACCACCCGCGCCGATCGCGTAGACCATATAGCCAAGCTGGCTGATCGTTGAGTAAGCCAACACACGTTTGAGGTCTGAGGCAGTGAGCGCAGATAGCGCCGCGATCAAGGCTGAGATCATGCCCACCAGGATGACAGAAATTTTCCACGCAGGCACGAATTCAAATGCAGGGTAAAAACGCGCCAGTAAATAAATCCCGGCATTGACCATGGTCGCGGCATGGATCAAGGCACTGACCGGGGTCGGCGCTTCCATGGCATCTGGCAGCCAGACGTGAAATGGGAATTGCGCCGATTTTGCCGCGGCAGCAATCAGGAAACTGAACGCGATCAACGATAAAGCCGTGGACGGCATTGATGAGGCTTTTGCCAATAGGTCTGAAATTTGAAAACTTCCGAGGCTTGTAAACGCGATCAGAGTTCCAGCCAATAGACCCACGCCACCCACCTGGGTGATGATGAGGGCCTTGATTCCAGCGGCAACTGCTTTAGGGTCATCGTTGTAGAACGAGATCAGACTGTATGAACAGAGTGCTGTGATTTCCCAAAAGAAGAACGTGAAGAGTAAATTACCACTCAGAACCAGGCCGGTCATTGCGCCGATAAAGAACAGGACCAGGAAATAATAGCGCCCAAGTTGTTCATCGCCGCGCATGTAATCTACGGAGAAGATAACAGCCAGCGAACCAACGACTGCTGCAATCGCGGTCAATGAGACGGCGAGTCCATCGGGGACAAATGTCAGGTCACCAAAAGCTTTTCCAAGTGGCACTTGAATGGCGGGTTCTGAACTGGCAAACGCTAACAATACAAGTGATATGATGCCTGTGAGAACGCTGAAGGCAACTGCAAGCGTATGTTGAAGTCTTGGACGCTCATTTCCAACAAGCCAAACGGCAATTGCGCCAAGCCAAGGGAGAGCGATCACCAGAGCGACGAATATCCCTGCCATATCAACCTCGCAATGTGGAGATCTTCGGCACATCGAGCGTGCCAAAGCGACGACGCACCTGAACACCCAATGCGAGTCCAACGACAGCGACGATCGTGTCGGCAACAATGACCGTTGCCGCGGTGGATTGTCCCAACCCCAGATTGCCACTCATTTTTCCAGCCAGGATCAAGGCTAGGACGACTGCCTTAATGAGGATTTGCAGCACCAGGACAACTTTGATTAGATTACGCGTGATCAACAAACCGTAAAACCCCACGCCTAGTAAGGCGATCACACCCAACAGAATAATATTGAGCGGAGTAAATGTCACTGTGGTAACTCCTTGTTTTTGCTACTAGTTTGTTCCGAGAGTAACCCCAGCACACCTATCACACCGGAAAAAATCAAAGCAATTTGGATCCAAACATCGAGGACGCGATTTTGCCAGAGAACATTGGCTAAGGCAGTTGAACCCTTTTCAAGGTTTGTTTGAATTGCCGGATAAACCATCAAGCCCAGTAAAACGACGACCAGTCCAACCACTCCAAAAGCCAACGGTTTTGGAATCACGGAGGCAGGATCCAGCGCGTCATCACCAACCACACTGAGCGCATAGACGAGCAGAACGGTTACGAGTCCCGCGCCAACTGATAGTTCCATCACTGCCACTTGCGGCGCTCCCAACAGATAGATCACTGCGGAGACAAGTGCACTGATACATGCCAGGTAAATTGTTGCAGAAAGGATCCGTTTGGCTACGATTGCCCGATACGCACAGAAGACTGCCCCCAGCAAAAAAACAGCATATTGAATGCTTTCCATGATCGAATAAACTCCTATTACAGTTCGCGGAGCCTGGGTAAGTACAGCTCCTTAACGGTCACCTCCTTCCGAATGCTCCAACCTAGATTGTGAAATATACCACAAATTGCGGGGATTTCCGTCCTCTCCTTGGAGGACAAGTGTTATAAATTTTGATAACCCTCTAAATAGACCGCTTGGGTCTCTATCAAAAAAGAGAGTTGCTCCCCCTTGACTTATATCTTTTGTGATTTATCGAAGAAACGAACCTGCACTGACAAACATTTCCTTGAGAGTTTCGCGTTCCTGGATATCGTCAATATACACACCATTATTTCCGCGTGAGGAATGGATCATCTTCCACCTCCCCAGGCTAATACCCACATGTGTAATCTGTCGTTTGCTTTCACTATCACTAAAGAAAAGCAGATCACCAATTTCAAAGGGTGGCTCGACGGGTTTTGCGGCACTCCATTGCATATCTGCGTCTCGAGGAATTTCAATCCCCAGCCAGCGATGGAGCAAGCGCGCAAATCCGGAACAGTCAATACCGTTGCCGCTTGCGCCACCCCAAAGATAGGGAACTCCGATCATGCGCATCGAATCCTCCATCAGAGTTACCCCCTTCTCTTCAATGGCTTTAGGAAAGCTGGTTAATGCGCGTAGTGACCAGGATGGTATCCAGCCTGTTTTATTTGCGGATACGCATGACCAGCCATCCAGGGTCTCTTCCAGGATTACTCCTGTTCCGCTGACCAAACGTGTCACTGCCGTGCTGGACTCTTTGGGTTCAACCCGCAGTTCAATGGAGGGGGCAAGTATGAGATGACTCGTGTCGGGCGCCTCTCCCTCATCAAGATACGAACGATATACCCAGCCTAAGTATCCATCGCGCTGGCGTGCAAATACCCACTTCCCTTGTTCGTCCAGGACTTCAAGTTCAGTGCCGAAATAGAGCTCGCTCGAAAGCGCCATACCAAACGTCGGCCTTTCATATAAGCCAGTGAGATTCGTCGCGACATGAACAAGTTCACGCGATCCTTGGCTGAGAATCCGGACAGAAGTGGTATCCAGGCTCAGGCCGGGAAAGGCGCGGTGCAAGGCATCCAGCTGTGATTCGTTAAGCAGCTGTCCGGTCAAGGCAAGAGTGCTGTTCTTCAGCTCATGGAGCTTGATGTCGAACACTGAAGTCCGTTTGTCATTCTGTTTTGCCAGTTCGTCTAGGGCGGATTGTATGTCAGTCATATTTTTATTCTACACGATTAATATTACAAAGCACCGAACTAATTCCCTATGAAAAATTAATGCTTGTCTGTGGTTCATGTCAAGGCTTGGTGTTTTATGAAACCAGCGGTAAGATTAATACATGCCCTACGCCGCAATCAATGGTGCAAACATTTATTACAATGTTTATGGGGATGATCCTTCGGCAAATCATGCGCCGATCGTGCTGATTCACGGCTCGACAATTGACAGCCACACCGATTGGGATTCCATCGCGCCCGAGCTTGCTCGGCATTATAAAGTCTTTACCCCCGACTGCCGCGGACATGGCAGATCGAACAATCCCTATATGAGTTATTCATTCAAGGAACTCGCGGAGGATGTCGTGGAATTTGTACACGCGATGGGATACGAACGCGCCCATATTATCGGTCACAGCAATGGAGGGAATGTGGCTCTCGTGACGTTGATGGAACATCCTGAGATTGTACAGACTTGTATTCCACAAGCGGCAAATGCCTACGTGACACGCTATCTCATCGAGCGTGAACCAAAAGTATTTGACCCAGATCGCGTGGCGCGTGAAGCGCCTCAGTGGCGCGATGAAATGATCCAGTTACACAGTGAAGTGAACGGACCAGAATATTGGCGCGAGTTGTTATGGTTGACGATGAAAGAAATCATCTCAGAACCGAATTATTCTCCCGCTGAACTTTCGCGTGTCGAGAAACCAACTCTCGCCATCATGGGCGCAGAGGATTCCGTCAACGCACCAGATGAGCATGCCCAATATATCGCAAACAACATCCCTAACGCTGAATTATGGATTCCCGAAAAAACGGGACACAACGTCCATTTGGAACGGCGTGAGGAATGGCTCGCGAAAGTACTGGATTTCTTGGAGAGAAAAGGGTAATCAAGAATTTCCGCTGGTCTCGATACGTGGCGCTAGAGCGCCACGTATCGAGACCAATGAGTGACAAGAAGACAGAAGATCGTTTGAAACAGGTGGTCTCGATACAGGCGAAAAGAACACTCGCCCTACTCGAGCACCGGGTTTGGAACAACATGAAACTACACTGGGAACCCCTCATACTTGACCTCAAAACAACCTTTCGAGTGGCACATGGCGCATTCGATCAGAGATTCAATGTCCTTGTCTATCTTGATGATGGGGTAGGGGAAGCTGCGGCAGTTCCCTATTACGGCGAAACACAGGCAGGGATTATCGAATACTTCAAGTCCGTTCCTGATCTTGGCGATGATCCGTTTGATATCGATACGGTTTTATCGAAGCGACCAGCCGGCTCGCGCGCTGCGCGCTCGGCGATCGACGAAGCTTTACATGATCTGTGGGGAAAAAAATTGGGGCAGCCTTTGTATAAATTATTTGGTCTCAATCCGAATCATCTGCCGCTTACATCCTTTACGATCGGGATCGATGAGCCGGAAATTATGGCGGAGCAGGCAAAAGCTTCCGGTTATCCCATTCTCAAAATCAAATTGGGCAGCGAAAAAGACGAGGAAATTCTTGCCGCAGTTCGGAAAGTGACAGATGCAAAACTGTTCACGGATGTGAACGCCGGCTGGAGCCGTGAAAAGGCATTGCAGATTATTCCGCGTTTGCAGGAGTACAAGTTAGAACTAATCGAACAACCGCTTGCCGTGGGGGATGTGGAAGGCTATTTCTGGCTCAAAGAAAAACTACGTGCCCAGAAGATCGATATTCCGATCTTTGCCGATGAAACCGCCAAGACTTCTCATGACGTGGTTAAGCTTGCGGGCGCGATTGACGGTGTCGTTGTAAAAACGATGAAAAGTGAAGGAATCCGTGAAGCCCTGCGGATGATCCACACGGCCCGCGCCCACGATATGAAGATCATGTTGAGTTGCATGGTTGAGACGTCAGTAGGAGTCACAGCCGCGGCGCACCTCGCGCCGTTATGTGATTATGCGGACCTGGATGGACCACTTTTAATTAAGAATGATCCCTATCGCGGCTTGAGATATGAGGGCGCGAGATTTACATTGCCTAACGGGCCTGGGTTGGGGGTGGAGCGATTATAAAAAAAATGAGAGCCAGAGGCAACGCCTCTGGCTCTTTATATTGTTCAATTGTAATGGTCTATGTGATTGCCTGATTCTGGTAAAACTTTCGGACGTATGCAATCATTTGATTTTTCGTCATCTTGTCAGCTGTTTCTATCCTTAAGATCCGCTTTTGCATGCGTTTATTCTTTTTGATCGCTTTCTCTAACTCGATCTTGGCTTCCCCAGGTCCCATAATGAAGATCGAATCTGCGTTTTTGAGAGCAGACATGACTTGTTGATAGTATTTGTTCAATTGTAGTCTGAAGCGATCGTTGTGACGGAGTTCCACATCTGCCTTCTGATTCAGCTTCCCTCCAAGTTGGGTGCCGCCTGAATAATGAGCCGGCGGTTCGATGTGGGATAGGATGACTTCAACTTTCCTATCTTGATACCAAATGGCATACGCCTGCTTATGGTCAATCCATAGCCCAACGCTTTGGTCCATACTACCTCCTTGTCTGAACGTAGTTGTTAATTGTTAATGTGCCGAACAATTCCCTTTAATACTTATAGCACTTTGATTGGAAAAAATCAACTCACTTTTGTATAGCAAGATCTACATCGCTCAACTGCGTGTAAGCACCCTGAAGGATATCCTTTCAAAACTTGGGAAGGACTGCATCGACCCTCTGCATATAGGCTTGGTACTGGTTCCCAAACTTTTCTAGCATCAATTGCTCTTCCGCCTTCACCCGCAGCAGATAGAACGGAATAAACACCAGAAGATTCAGAAAACCCGCGATCCAGTTTTGAAGAAGCAAAGGCTGTGCAATCACCAATAGCCACTGTGATGCGTACATGGGATGGCGGATGACGCCGTAAATGCCACCCGTGATCAACTCATGCTTCTCACGGATTTCCAGTGATGGAGACCAGTTGAGCCCCAAATCGGCATGCGCGCGCCAAAAGACAAAGAGTGCCCCCGCTGTGAGCAGGACACCGAGCCAACCTGCCCAGGCAGGCAGCGTGTAATTGGCAAAATCCAGCCAGTTTGTCGCGGCGTAAATAAGGGGAACGATGAACCCTCCAAGCGTTAATAGACCCAGCAGAATCTGTTCCTGGCGGGTTATACGCCGTTCACTCATCTTCTCCTGCTTGCGCTTTCTGTCCAGCGGCACGCGGATGATGATCTCAATGATGAGGGCCATAAAGTAGACAGCTGTGAAGATACTCATGTGATTCCTCTGGCGATTATGAATTCATGTTAGTGAGAACGTCCCGAAGGTTTCTTTGAAATATACTGTGAAGCCATCCAAACCTTCGGGACGGTATGATCTTAATTCTCCGATTTTTCAACCACAATGGTCGCTTCGGTAATGAGGGCCGCAATCGCTCCAATGGCAGCCAGTTGAGGAGCAATCAGAGCACCCACTACGCCCAGGGTCATCGGAATTTCCATTACTGTCTTGCCTTCCTTATCTTTAATGATAATTCGACGGATATTTCCTTCGTGGAGCAATTCCTTGATCTTGGTGATCAATTTCTCGCCTTCCACACGGAATTCTTCGGTTTTGAATTTTTGTTCGGGCATAGGTTCCTCCAAGTATGTTGCTGGTTCTGGTGGCAGTTCGATTTGCTCAGCAAATCGTGCCGCCAGAACAATAATTTAGAAAGACGCAAATGATTCTACGTTTGCAGACTTTGAAAGTTGCTAGCTACTCAGCTATTTTTATTAAAAGCATTTTTCATCCAGTGCAAGTCATTTATCCTCTGGTTCTGACAGCAGTTGAACTGCTGTCAAAACAATATTATCGCACGATCAACAAATCAGTTGGCGGGTAAGTTTCTTCACCAAGTAGATAAGCGCGTGCACTGGAATAAAGCCACTCGTCTGCGGTCTGGACCAAACCTGCTCTAACAGGGTTTAGGTGAATATAATCCATCTTCTGCCTCGCGAATTTCTCTGTGAAGATCGCTTCAGGATGGGAACCTTCCTGCCAGACCTGATATTGGGAAATATCCTGAGCGCGATTTGCCAATCTTGCATTTTCAAAGACACTTATAAATTGATTTGAGCCTAGCCGTTGCGCTTCTCGGGAAATTTTTCTAGAAGTAAATCTCTTGAAATCTCTTGTCACATCCGAAAGATTGATCCCATCATTGGGCCAGAGAATAGCATGAATGTGAGACAACATGACAACGAACGCATTCAGTTGAGTATGTTTATTTGTCCTCAGATAATTTAGAGAGTCTAAAACAATTTGGCGGTATACAGACTCCCCGAATAAAGGGAGCCAATCCACCACCGTCCAAGTGACAAAGTAGGCATAATGATCATCTGTAAAAACACGATAAGAATTGGTCATCTCATTGTTGACTTATTTGTTTATCTAGCAATTGTACGATGACAGCGTATGGCAGTGCAACTGCCATGCGAACTCAAGCTATTTTTATTCAAACCACTTCTCATCCAGCGCAGGCCATTCATCCGATTGGTCTGCGCGATCCTTCCAATTCTCCTTGCCGCTCCATTCTTTGATCTCGATGGCATATATCGACGTACGCTTCAGTTCTTTGTCGGTAATCTCACGGAATTCCTTACCTGCGGTCATTTCAGGAAAATACTTGTGGATAAGACCATACATCACCCTGCGAGCTTCTTCTGCATCGGTAATTAAACGCGCTGTACCGAAGACGATCACACTGCGGAATTGGAGGGAAAATTCAAGTGCGACATTGCTTGGTAATAGCTTTCCCAACTCGCTCGTTTCAAAAGCGACTTTGGAATTGCTCTCGATATTTGAGCGGATCCGCCCTGCGGCATTTGAGTGAAAGATGATCTGGTGTTTCGCCTCGTCGAACCAGAAAGTGGTCGGGTTCAGGAAGGGCTGACCATCTTGCGCCGAAGCGATATGCCCCACCTTTGCTTGGCGCAAAAACGCGCGGATCCATACATCGTCGCGCTGGTATTCTGGCAACCGCTGAAATGTGGTGGGTGACTCGTTCTGGTAATCGCGTGGCATGTTATTTTAGTATTTGCCTGGAAATAGGGAGTTGGAGAAATATGGTTGAACCACTGCTAGCCATTCATTGAACTCAACAGGAAGAAACTCATCATTGGGTATGATGAGATTATACCTTTTGGAAAATTGAGGTTCAATCTGTTGATAGAGAATTGGATTCTGTCATGTGACGTTTAGCTGGAGCGCTCAGCGCATAGTAGCAAAACGCAAGCACGATACCGATTATCAAACAGCCAACCCAAAGCACATCGCTACCCAAGTTTTCGTATATCCACCCGCCAGCGAGCGGACCGATAAAGTATGCCAATCCCCAGGCTGCACCAAAGATGCCTTGGTACAAACCGCGTAAGTCTATCGGAGATAGATCGGCAATAATGGTTGGCGCGACCGAGGTCGACGCGATCTCGCCTAAGGTCCAAATGGCGACACTCACGGCAAACAAAGGCACGCTGTTCGCGAGGGCAGTGGCTCCGAATCCAAGCCCGAGCAGAAACGCAGCGACTGCAACCGTCTCAAAGCGCGGCCATTTCGCCGCCATGTTGCTGATAGGGATGGTCATAAGAATAACCAGAAATCCATTTAACGCAATTGTTGTTCCATATTGTCCCGGACCTAGCCCGTGAGACTGCATATCCAGTGGCAATCCCACATATCCCTGAGTGTAGACTATACCAATAAATAATGTGAGGAACGAGAAAATGAGGAGGATGGGAGCACGCTTGAGTTGGGAGAGTCGTTCATGGAGAGGTACATGAGCTGTATGATGGACTTCAGGAGGGCGAGTCTCGTGGATGCCAAAGAGCACGATAAAGCCAAATATAGCGGTGGTCAACGCGTCAGCCACGAACAGGATCAGGTAGTTGTAGCCAGCGATCAATCCCGCGATGACTGGGGCCACCGCCGCGCCCAAATTGATCGCCCAATAGTTATATCCATAAGCGCGCGTCCGAGATTCGGGTGGAACCAAATCCGCAATTGCCGCGCCGACCGCTGGTCGATAAAGATCTGTAAAGAATCCAACTATAAACGTACAGATTGAAATGAGAATGAGACCACGCGCCAATCCGAGTGTGATCATGAAGAGGGGTGTGATGAAAAAGCTCATTAGCATCACAGGACGACGCCCAAGGCGATCCGTAAGTTCGCCGCCACTGAGTTGAGCCATAAATGATCCCGCGCCGAAGAGGGAAACCATCAACGCAGCCCGGCTAACAGGAATCTGGCGCTGTGTGGTGAGATAGAGTGTCAGGAAGGGGATGACGAAGCCGCCCAGGCGATTGATGAGAGTGCCAGTCCAGATTAACCAATAAGTAGGAGGCAATCCCTCGGTAAGAGAAGCGAAGCCTTTTTTATTTGTCCTCATGTTTTCTTTTGGCGATTTCAATAGTATAGCAGATGTTCTAAGAATCAAAAGAGCCTCTTCCAGAGGCTCTTTTGTTGCTTTACAAATATGCGCTTCGTCTATGCCTACGGCTCCGCTCAGCGCGATGAATTACAGGTCAAACGCCCATTCACCCTGTCGCATGACTGGTTCGCGCGTGCCGTCTTCCTGGATGCCATCGATGTCCATTTGTGGGGAGCCGATCATAAAGTCCACGTGGTTGATGCTGGTGTTGCCTCCCGCCGCATTGAACTCTTCCTCCGTCAACTCTTCGCCGCCTGTGAGCGTGAAGCGATAAGCGCGCCCAATCGCAATATGGCAGGAGGCGTTCTCATCGAAGAGCGTGTTATAGAAGAGATGCCCGCGCGTGGCAATCGGGGAGCTGGCAGGGACAAGCGCCACTTCTCCAAGATGGGTGGAACCTTCATCTGTGTCGACCAACTTTTGGAGGATGGCTTCATTCTTTTTTGCGCTGACTTTGACAATCTTGCCATTTTCGAATGTTACACTGAAATCTTCGATCAGACTGCCCCCATAACTGAGTGGAAACGTCGCATGGACGGTACCCTCCGCGCGCTGACGATCAGGCAGGGTGAAAATTTCCTCAGTCGGCATATTGGCTGTGAAGACAACGCCATTCTCTGCCAGGGATTGCGCACTGATCCATTTATGTCCGCGCGGTAAACCGAGGCTGAAATCCGTTTTATCAGACTTATAGTGCAATGCAGAATATTTTTTGGCTTGCATATAATCTGCCCGCTTGCGCAGATTCTGAATGTGTGTCTGCCATGCCGCGATCGGATCAGGCTGAGTGACGCGAGTAGTATCAAAGATGGCTTGCCACAATTTTTCCATGGCTTCTTCCGAATCTAGATCGGGAAATATCTTGGCTGCCCAGGCAGGCGCTGCAGAAGCCACCACACACCAATTGACAGCATTGCGAGAGACAAGCGCACTGATCGGTGAGTAATTTTCAAGATGTCCCTTCTGCATCGCGCCCACGCGCTCAGAATCCAACCCGCTATAAACATCGGGATCGTTGGCATAGATAGAGAGCAATGCATCTCCTTTTTCAAGCATATCCAGGATGCCGTTGACGTGCCATTTTGGGTATTCGTTAAAGGCATCGGCAGGAGCGTTCTGCAAACGGATGCGGAGCATTTCTTCATCGCCCCAAATCACATCCACGAAACGCGCGCCGGCTGCATAAGCTGCTTTCGCGACCTCATGGGTAAGCGCGCGTCCCGCGGGCGGAACGCCACGCGCAACTGAATTGGTGATAATGAGGCGCTGACCTGTCCGCAAGTTCAAACCGACCTTGATGATCGCCTCGGCATATTTTCGGAGGTTTTCCTGATGTTGTGGGTTGGAGACCATTGCAATTTCCTTTTGGTGGGAGTTTCTTCGAGTATAGATAATATGTTAGGAAAGCGCAAGCGGGTCGTTTCTCTGGAAGGACACCGGGATGGTGTGGTAAGCTCCAGTTGAGGAAGGAGGAACTTATGGTTCCAAAAACGACCCGCAAGCAGAATGATACACCTATTTCAACGAAGCTATACCTAGCGCTGGAATTGAGCGAAGCGGAATGGAAGTTGGGCTTCACGATTGGTCTGGGGCAGGCACCACGATTGAAGAACATCAAAGCACGCAACCTAGAGAGTCTGAAGCGCGAGATCGAGCAAGCCAAAATCCGCTTTGGCTTAGCCAAGGAGGTGACTGTGTTCAGTTGCTACGAAGCCGGACGCGATGGTTTCTGGTTGCATCGGTATCTGGAGACCAGTGGCGTAAACAACTTGGTGGTGGATTCGGCCAGCATTGAAGTCAATCGACGTTATCGGCGGGTGAAGACAGATCGATTGGATGTGGGCAAGCTACTGAACATGCTGGTTCGGTACCATCAAGGCGAGGCAAAAGTCTGGAGTGTGGTGCATGTACCAAGCGTAGCAGAAGAAGATCAACGCCAACTGCATCGTGAGCTGCTGGCCTTGAAGCGCGAGCAGACGTACCACATCAACCGGATAAAAGGAGTCTTGGCGAGCCAAGGCGTGGTGCTGGAAGTAAAAACAGACTTCTTGGAGCAGTTGAGTGGGGTGAGGTTATGGGATGGTTGCGCTGTTCCTTCTGGCTTGCAGGCACTGCTGGTGCGAGAATACGAGCGTCTCCAATTCGTCCGAGCGCAAATTCACCAAATTGAAGAGGTACGCAAGGGAATCTTGTCTACTTCCCAGGAGCCAGCGATTGAGCAAATCCGGCGCTTGTTACGACTGAAAGGAATTGGCATGAATTCGGCTTGGATCTACGTCATGGAGTTCTTTGCTTGGCGAGGCTTTCGCAATCGGCGGGAATTGGGCTCTTTGTCTGGTCTGACCCCCACACCTTACGAAAGCGGCGAAAGCAGCCGGGAGCGTGGGATTAGCAAGGCTGGCAATCGTCCCGTGCGTGCGATGGCGATTGAGATTGCCTGGTCCTGGCTGCGCAACCAGCCCAATAGCCAATTGAGCCGCTGGTATCAGCAACGCTTTGCCAAAGGCGGCAGCCGGATACGACGGATTGGGATCGTGGCGCTGGCCCGCAAGCTGCTCATCGCCCTTTGGCGTTATTTAGAATATGGCGTCTTACCGGAAGGTGCCCAACTGAAACCAGCTTGACAGCCAGGACTGCTCTGCTTCTGGTTTTTTCTTCCGAGTTGGTGCGAGCGACCCGGCGGTTCATGCGGGTTTCCCCTTGAGGGAACCGAAGTATAGATGGGGTCGCTCCTCAAAAGCTTTGCTCGCCTCGGGCGAATACACGATTGGGTGTCTGGTCTTCGACCGGCACGGATAGAAGCTGGTGTGAGGCAGCTGCCTCCACCCTTCCTAAAGCTGCCAAACGAATCTCGGAAGAACTGCATTCCGAAAGTGGAGCGGTGCTGAAAAGAATTACTCACAACCAAATGCTTTTGAAGCGACCTGCACAAGGACGATCGCGAAGGATTGCCTGTATGAAAACCCTTGACATTTTCGCTCTCATAGAAGCATGAGCGCCGACTCTTCCGTTTTCTTCCGCGCTTTCAACTTCGTTCAGCGCGCAGTCCAGTTTGTCATAATCATCTCGTTTGAGTTTCTTCGACATAAAACCTCCTTGTCATTTTTCGATATGAAAAGCCCCGGTTTTCGCCGGGGCTTTTGGTAATGTTTGAAAGATGTTTTCTAGCGTTCCGCAATCAGGCTGATGATCAGCGCGAGCCTGCCGCTTTCGTCGAACGGTTCCAGCGAAGCATACAACTCATACTCATTCAGCAGGAAGTTCGTCCATTCGATTTCCTGCTTGATGATTGGTTTGTTAGGGTTGTTGCCGCAGGAAATTACACACGACCGCTTGCTTCCTTCACCAAAACATTCTATTTTCCAGATTTGCGGATTTTCGATGCGTTTCATCTGTTTCTCGCCCTGATAGGACGCAATAACATCCATCAACCAATAGGCCGTTGTGGCGCCTGCACCACCATGCTCAGCAAGATAAAGGGCGCCATCGGTCAGGAAAACCGGATAGCGAGCGAAGCATTGGTGATGATGCCATTCGTCAGTTGCATAGAAGCCATCCAGGTCACGCTTTAACTGCCTACGGGTTATTTCAAGCAGACGCCGCTTTGTTTCACTGTCCTTCTCGGCCGCTTTGAATAACTGCTTCTCTGTGATATCGGAATAGGAGAGAACCAGGTCCAGTCTATGCTCACCGGTGCCAATTGCATCGAGAAGCGCGCTCAGAACTGCGTCCATGTTGCTGAAGTCAGGGAAATCCTTTTTCGGCATACCCAACCGGTCAAACAAGATGGCGTAGGTGCTCTGCTTGATTTCATCCAGCATGCCTTGGATGTTCTCGGCGGCGCCGGCCGGGACCCTGACCTCATCATGGTCCCGTTCAACATAAATCTTGATTGCCCACGCTAATTGTGTGATCCGTTCGCCGGAAGCGCCTCTTACGCCAAACTCACGAAGCTCGTGCAGTTCATCTTCATCGAAGGAAAGCTCAATTGCAAAGTCCAGGATATTTGTTTCCGTCCTGATGACCTTACCTTTGCCACCATGTTCGATCTTGCTAAATTCCATCCGGTGAAAGCACCAAGCCAGTCGATCAAAGCTCTCATTGGCTTCGAGTTTTGTTCCGTTCCCTGTATCGCCGAGCCTGCAAGCCTTGACATAAGTTGTGAAGTCATCGAACAGGTATTCCTCATCTTGCGGAAGCGCGATGTTGATTATGCAATAAGCTAGATCTCGCGAGTTTGTCCAATGCGCTTTGAGAATGAGATCAAATTGTTTTTCGGGTGGGATGACCGGCACAACGGCAGGTAGAACCATAGCGGGTTGTTGTTCTTCTTCCTCGAGATCAATAGGGCGGGGAAGGAAGCTGGCTGTCTCATTGGCGATGTGGTCGTCGATTTCATCCGTCAACTGGGTTGTTTCTTCAGCCGGTGGTTCAACTGCTACCACTGACTCTGGTAGTTCTTCTTGGACCGGGGACATGACAGCCGCTATGATTCGTTCATCCATTTGGTCCGGTGTCATGCCCGCTTTTTCCGCCAGTGACAATACAGCTTCTTTCGTTGCTTCCTGGCGAGCAAGCGTATCATCGTCATTGGCCTGCTCAGGTGCGATCACATCTGATATCACCGACTCGTCATTTACCGGATCATCTGCTATCAAGGGTGCGATCACAACTTCCCGAGCAGGTTCAGCTACAACCGGTGTATCGAGATCCATAGAGAACAGGGAGAGTTGACCACTCATGTCCTCCTCAATTTCTCGATGAACTCATCGTATCCAGCGGTGCCAGCCTCAATAAATTCCCCTTCGATCTCCACTCCAACACCATCTTTGAAGATAGTGCCATCGTTGATAATCGTCATTACCGCTAAAGCGATGTCCCCATTTGCCAACACCTGGGGGACCAGAGCGGCGTCACCAGTTACATAGCCATTGACTCCCTGGAGTGTCTGTTGTAGTGGACCCCAAAAACTGGACCCTACCCTTAGGGGTAGAATGGAGAACCAGGAAAGAGGTCCAGCATGGCAAGGAAACGCAGGAAATTCGATGCGGCGTTCAAAACGAGAGCAGTGCTTGAATTGTTAAGTGGCAAGA
>DASWEH010000231.1:0-8289 GCA_036394895.1 Anaerolineales bacterium | reverse complement strand
CCGAATAGGCGTCCCCAATTTATCGTTTTGAATGACACTTTGGGTTCATCCATGGCGCCAAGGGCGCCACTTCGCTTGTCCACACTGCCGCTCTGCGGCGTGCTTCGCTTGTTTTGATTGAGCAATGCCGGACGTTCATGTTGGCGGCCATTGGAACGATTTTCCATTTTCTAAATTTCCTTTCAAAACACAAATTCACAACTCTATCTACGAGTTTATTGATCATCCTTTGCAATCATAAAATGCTCTTGTAAACTGAATATAAACTTGCAGATCCCCAAAAAAGAGCCTTACCGCTGGTTTGCATAATAATCGGCGATCGCATGGAAAGACTCTTTTGGCTCCCACGTCATGTCTGGGTAAGTGGTGCCGCGTTTGTCCGCGTAGCTTTTGACCAGGCTGTAGCTGGCCATGTCAAGATCGAACCTGGAGTTTTCACTGTAGGTCAAAACAGGCGAAATAAAGGTAAATACAAAAGCGCTATCAACATCTGCACTCTCGAGCGTGGTAAGCATGTCTGTAAGTTCACGTGCTTGCAAACCTTCATCGCGCACATAATCGCCATCGAGTTGCTGTTGATTTTTGGGGTCAACGATCATAAAGCCTCTGGCGCCCATCTTTTCGGCACCCTGATACGTGCAAAGACCAACCTCGGTAATAATCACTGGCTTACGGTGGGCAAAATGTCGCTTAAGACGTTGACCATAGGTATCTCTATTTTGCTTCGCGCGGTAATAATCTAGGCATACGAAATCGAACAAACTCCAATCAACCGCTTCGATGGGCGCGGAAGCGTAAGTGACTGGACCGTGAAAGACCTCCCTTACAGCTGTATTTGCTTTCGCCAAAAAGCTGTTTAGTGGTTTATTGTGTACTCCTAATACCTTAAGCCTCCACCACATGGATAACGGATTGCCAAGTCGTTCCATGAAGTTCCTACCTGGTAGGATACCTTGCATGAACCATGTCAGTTCGCACCCTAAGATAAATATCAATTGAGGCCATTGTTTGCGTAACGTTTCGGCGGCTGCCGCGCATTTTATTGTGTACGCAAGCGTTTCCTGTTCATCCTTATTATGAAGGTGCGGCGATAGCCACACTTCTAATCCTTGCTTCAGCGCGTCTTCTGTTGTAGCGATCAATCTGTCAATGTCAGTGCCTGAAACCCTGATTGCGGTGCAATGCAAATCGTTCTTGATGATTTCAAGTTCGCGATGCACAATTCTGGCATCAAATACAGGACGTGATAGGTAATCACGGTGAAATTCGATACCGACATCGTAGTTAACTCCTTTTCGTTTCATGGGTGTTCTCTTTCCAAACGGAACACCGGCCACAGCCGGCACAGGCGCTCGATCTCCGCGGGCGTGAGCTGGTCTGTACCTGCCTTCAGTGCATAGCGAGCGCGCTGTGCAAACTCGGGATGCTGACAGTACCAGGTTAAGAATGCGGCTTTTTCTTGACCCACGATCTCGTCAGCGCGAACCGATTCAACGTTCCTGCCTGCAAGCAATTGCGCCTCACCGGCAGCGCGCAGGTTGCGTGCCCATTGTGATTCGCCCAACATGGATATCACGTAGCGCTGGCTATCCAATTTGGCGATCCGTATCGGTATCTCATGTGTGCGTCCACTTGTGCGGCCGCGCACGCGCAAGATGCGCAGGACATCCTGGTCACCGCGGGTGCCCAGGCCAAATTTGAGCACCAGAAAATGGAAGATTGGATTAACGACCGAGTAAAAGAAAGGTACTCGGCGTTGTTTGCGAATAGTTGACATTTGTTGCTCCTGATCCAAAGAAATCTTTCAATTTTGTTTATGACGCCAACTCTGCCTGTCTCACTGGCATGCGCCGCCAGAATACGCTGGCGACGGCGAAGAGAGCGATGATGAGCAGGATAGCTCCAAGTAGGCCCAGTAGCCCGAGGTCTGCCCCAGTCGCAAGCTCGATGACAGCTTTTAATATTTCAACGAGTCCAGTGAGAGCGAGCAAGACGGTCGGCCAGCGCGGAAATTGGGCCGTTGACCAGGCGACGGAGGTTGCAAGCATTAACCCGATACCCGCCATCAATCCACCAGCACTGAAGAGAATATTGACTAAGCGCAGGAGTTCGAGATACGACTGGAGTATAGTAGCCTGCTCGCCAGGCGTCGCCGTCAGGTAGTTGGCGGCCAGTGCGCCTGTCCCTGCCAGGCGCAAGCAGGCGCCAATGAATCCGGATACCATGCCGAGTCCGCACGCGGCGATGAAGGTGCTGCGGATCGGGGCGTGATGGATCAAGAGAGCGGCGAGTGTGATGAGTAAGCCGCCAAGCGCCAAGTTTGTAACAATGTCGAAGGCAATCGTCAGGCGGTAGAAGATAGGGCTGCGGGTTGCGGCCACTAGTTCGAAATATGTTTCGGGCAAGGGGCTGTTCTGGCTTGCTGGAATGACTAGTGTGAAGATAGCAAGAATGAGTCCCAGATATGTAATCCCTGTGAGTAATGCCCAGCGTGACAAGAACCTGAACCAATTTGCATTTCCGGTATCCATGAGTGAGGACATAATCGACTCCTTTCAGAATGAGAATAGTGACTCCTGGCCGTAAACCAGACAGACTAATTTTTCTGATTTACACAACGGCTTTCCGTAGGTAGATGGCGAGCAGGGTTATCCAGCCCAAGCCACTGATGATAGACAGACGCTGAAATACTCCGGCGAAATCGGAGTAGCCTGTCACCTGGCTAAAGCCCATGCCTGCAAGGGCGAAAAAGACGAACATAGCGATACCACTAAAGGCTGAGTAGGCTGCCCATCCATATTTTCTTGCTCTGACAAATCCAAAACAAAACACGAGACAGGTGATGGGCAAGCCCAAAAATGTTAGAACTCCGAAGAGATCGTGAATTCGTCCGTGATTGCTATATTCAAGCAGAATCAGGGGCGTGCCGGGAGGATAGCCATTAATTGGATCGGTAATAAAGACGCCCGCGCCAATCAGGCTGAGTCCAATTAACCCAATCAGTACAGGCCTCCAGAAAGAGGGCAGAAATGTACGCCACAATCCAATAGCGAAACCAAGCAGGAGTAAGCCCGTGATAACAAAGTTGGCGATCTGTATCCAACCAAAGTCGCCTAGTGCCAGAGAACTGACCGGATGACGCAGTGGGTTATAGTTGGCGCGGGTGATACCTTCGATGAGAAATGTGATAACGAATAGCGGACCCGCAATCGCGCCGCAAGTAAGCAGTGTTCTGTTTTTCTGTGCATCATTGTTGATGTTCATCTTTTATTCTTTCTTTTAAGAATGGATCGTAATTACCCACAAAGCATAGCGCGGCTTTGTAAACTCAGTTTTAACTGTTGAGAACAAAAGTACAGCCTCGCCGTTCAATTCCTGGCGAGGCTGCACGTTGATAAAGGATTATCTGGTTTCTATCATTTCATCGGCAAAGAGACAGTAAACGTCGTACTGCCGCCTACTTTGCTTTCCACTTCAATTGTCCCTTTGTGCATCTCAATAATCTTTTTGACAATTGAAAGCCCTAATCCGCTTCCCCCGCCTGAGTTCGTTCGCGATTTATCCGCTTTATAAAAGCGCTCAAAGATACGCGCTTGATCTTCTTCTGAAATTCCCATGCCTGTGTCAGAAATCTTGAATTCGACTTGGTCGCCGCGGGGATGTAACGCCACTTTAATAGAACCAGCTTGTGGTGTGAATTTGATGCTGTTGTGAATCAAATTAATCCACACCTGGCTCAGCAAATCTTCATCAGCGATAATCTCAAGTTCTTTGAGGGAAACATCCATGTTGATAGACTTATCCATCCATTGAGGCTCGCAGGCCAAAATCAAGCTGCGGATCTGGTTATCCAGCCTGTAAGGTTTCGGCTCAAACTTGACTTTGTCCGATTCTAAAGAAGCCAGCTTGAGCAGGTCTTCAGTGATGCGTGACAACCGGATGCTCTCGGCCTTGATAATGTTGAGATAATGATGTCTCTCCTCGAGGCTAAGCTGATCGTTTTCTAGCGCCTGGGCAAAGCCGCGAATAGAAGTCAACGGGGACTGAATTTCGTGCGACACATTGGAAATAAACTCCTGGCGCATGTTCTCCATCTGGTCCAGCTCTATAGCCATCTTGTTGACCTTGTTTGCCAACTCACCTGCAATTTCATGATCCTGGAATTCATTATCGAGCCGGATGCTAAAATCGCCTTGTGCTATTTTCTCCAACGCCTCGATGATCGGCCCAAACATTCGCATTTCTGGAATCCAGCCTCTTTTCCGCGCAAACTTACTCACGATTCCAACCATCATGCCTGTAAGCAGTAAACCCAACAGTGTGTTGACAATCTGAGTCAGCAGGATAGGAGGCTGCCAACTCATAATTTTGTAAATATAGCCTGTAAGGAAAAAAGCGACCGCAATCATGCTGCTGACGAAAGTCAGCACGAAAATAAACCAGGCAAAACCAATCAGCCGCTGATTGTGCTTTTTCATGGATGCACCTCCAGCCGATACCCCAACCCACGGATGGTTGTGATCTTGAAAGAATGTTTCTCCTCAGGAAACCGCTCACGCAGACGGCTGATGTGCACGTCTAGTGTGCGGTCGTTGCCGTGGAAATCATAGCCCCATATATCCTCGATCAATTGCTCGCGCGAAAATGTCCGCCCGGGATAACTTGCCAGCTTGAACAACAGCTCAAATTCTTTTAGGGGAAGTGTGAGATTCTCGCCATTGTCGATGACTTGATATGTTTTTCGATCCATCGTCAGCTCACCAATCTGGATCGTTTGCGAAGCCTCGATTCGATAACGTTTCAACAGGGCTTTGACACGCGCGACCAGTTCCAACGGCTCAAATGGTTTGACTAGATAATCGTCTGTCCCTAATTGGAAACCCTTCAGTTTTTGGCTGGTTTCCCCTTTGGCAGTCAGCATCAGGACGGGGATGTCAAACGTCACTTTCAATTCCTGACACAATTCCCAGCCATCCATCTTTGGCATCATCACGTCGATAATCGCCAAATCCACTTTGACGGAATCCAGTTTGGATAAGGCATCCACGCCATCTATGGCTTCTATCACTTCAAAGCCATCATTCCGCAGAAAGACTCGTACCAACTCCCGGATATGCGGGTCATCGTCGACCATTAAGATCTGGCTCATTGAGAAATGGACTCCATAAGATGGAAGGATACTTGAATTCTGTAAACTGAATATTAACAGCCTCAACTGCTTGCTTTTGGCTGAAACATTCGTTGGGGTAACTAGTTAAAGCACACAGCCACCATAAGCATTCATAGCATAAGTTTGTAGTTCCTTACGCAATTTACTTTGGTTTTCTAAAAATGTGGAAATAATTGCTTCTACCTGCTTTGGATAATAGAGATGCCAATGTCCTAATCCATGTAGTGCGCTTTCACGACAAGCAATGGAGTCGAGGTGAAGGGTCGATTCCAGGACGCCAAGAATCTCCTTATCGATCTCGGTGTGTTCTGGATTATTCGGTTTGCCGCTGAGCGGAATAATGTCCCACCACATATAACAGACTAAGTTCAATGGACTGGCTCCCGGCTCATCCAGGTGGCTTAAGTCGGGCGTACAGCGCGCGGCAAAGCACTGTTCAAAAAGGTTATGAATGGAGCGAACACACCGCTGCCGCGCCGGCCAAGGGACGCTGGAATCAGTCAGGGCAAACATATGGTTAGAGCAGGCATTGCTCACGATGTACCACAATCCTTGGTTGAGTTGGGCATCACTGTAAGGTTGGAAAACCCCGGCGGAATTTTCGAATGCTTGCGTTAGAAATTGAATTGTGTTCGCAGCGGGTCCATCCCACCAATCCGCGTCTGGATCCCAATACCATTCTAATTTCGTACTATCCACGGGGTGATCAAAGACGTGGGTTAGCCATTGATCAAACGTCAGGTCTTGCAACTGCTTGCCCATAGCTTAGTCCTTCGCTCTGTATTTTGGCTGCTCAATTTCCCCAAGTATAAGTCAACTGGAGAGTGGCTTGATTAAAGTAATAAACAATCTGCCCGAGAGAAATTGTTTAATATTAGAAAATTGAATCTACGGATGATCAAATCTATAGAATGCCAGGTCAGGGAATGAAAATGAAGCTGGATAAACATCATAACTGTCGCTTTTGATGAGTGTTTGACTTCAATAAATATAGGAGATGACAATGCGCTCAACAAAAACTGCAGAAACCATCCTTTTCAGTATCCTTTTTCTTTTCTTTCTGCAAGTTATTTCTGACTTCATTGAAGCGATTTATGCCTTTGGCCTCTTGGTAACTGCCTTCACCATCGAAGTTGCTTCGATCCTCTTGCTGTTTACACCTTTGGTATTGGTTTTCTTTCGCAAGCCACCCACAAAAGTGTTAATGCTCGGACTTTCCTGTATTGCAATAGGGGCTCGACTCTTGGAGCCTTTGCTCAGCCCAAGTGGGAAACTAGTTGCCTGCGGCGTCAGCGTGGGTGTTTTTATGTTGTTATTTCCGGTATTGCTCCATAATCGTTCTTCTGTGCGCGGTTGGCAGATTGGTAGTGGCCTAGCTATTGCCGTTTCTTTATCCATATTTTTTCGAACCGTAAATTCCAGCCTGGATCTATCTGAGTATGGAATGTTCCAGATCATCAGTTGGCTGTTGGCTATCGTTGCAGCCAACTTGCTCTGGCGGACAGATGTGTTATCCCCACAAGAAATTTCCACTGCTAAAGCATCTTCTGGATGGCGCCTCACCAGTTTATCTATTGGCCTCGCTTCTGTCATCCTGATGCTTTACTTCGCTTTTACCAGCCCAACTGTAATTGCGCGGTGGACAGGTAATTCATATCCAGTCATTGTCACTACACTTGTAGTGGTGTTAGCTGTTTTTGGCGCGCTTCTAACCTCGGATCGGTTTTCAAGTTGGCTTACCCCGCGAGCTATTTTGAGTTGGAATGTCCTTTTTCTCCTCCTGCTGGTTCTAACGATCTTGCCTCACCAAATACCTTTTCCTTCAAATCCAGACGCTTATCCTGTAAATGAGCCACCTGTTTCTGCGCTGGCAACATTATTTTTAGTATTCATGCTGGCGTTCTTTCCTGTCATCTTCATTGACTTCATGTTATTTGCACGGCAAATTTCATTAGAAAAGCCATCTTTACCTCAGATGGGTCGAAGTTTTGCTGTGGCAGCATTATTCTTTTTGGTCATGATCTTTTTTCATGTGTTTACCAGCATTTATGATTATGCTCCCGTCGTTGGACTGCTCTTCCGTGATCGTTTTTGGATTGTCTATTTCTTGGCCGGACTTGGAATGGGATTGCCTGTATTACTAGTTCACCAGGAAGCATTTCTTTTAGGGAAGTCGGAAGATAGCCGAATGGTTACTCCTCTGATACTTGGAAGCTTGGCGCTTCTTTCCATTCTTTCCTTGCCTTTCACAACTCCTCATCCTACTGTCCTACAAATCTCAACAGGATTAGAAATCATGACCTATAACATCCAGCAGGGGTTTGATGCGAATGGAAATAAAAACCTAGACGGTCAACTGGCTGTGATTCGGAAGGTAAATCCAGATGTCCTCGGCTTACAAGAGTCAGATACGGCGCGCGTGGCAAATGGAAACGTCGATGCAGTCCGTTACTTTGCGGATCATCTAAATATGCACTCCTACTACGGTCCCAAGACCACAGCTGGAACATTTGGTATCGCTTTGCTCTCCAAATATCCAATTCAAAACCCAATAACCTTCTTTATGTATTCCAGCGGAGAACAGACTGCCACAATCCATGCAGAAATTCGGGTGAGTGGCAAGACCTATCAGATTTTTGTAACCCATCTAGGAAATGGGGGACCGATATTTCAGCTAGAAGATCTTCTGAAACGTACGAAAGGGCCGGAGAACGTGATTGTAATGGGCGATTTTAATTTCGATACCACCACCGACCAGTATGGTCTTATTACAAGGACACTGGCAGATTCGTGGTTGCTCAAATGGCCGGGCGGAAAAGAAACTCCAGGGATTTCGGCTGAGAATCGTATTGATCATATTTTTGTCTCGCCAACGGTCACCGTACTGGAGTCGGAGTATGGCGCGAGCCCTGCTTCCGATCACCCTTATATGTATACAATTATCCAGCCATAAAACTAACAATGAAATTAGCGTATAGCCATCACTATATTACTGTTTAAAGACTTATTAGAGCCTTTACATCTTATTTAGATTATAGTATTATCAGTCATCATTACATCTTACAACTAATTAGGAGTTCAATGCTCAGGTCAGCTCGGTCTGAACGGAAAACATTGAC
>DASWEH010000230.1:0-10683 GCA_036394895.1 Anaerolineales bacterium | reverse complement strand
ATTTATCTTGCGACCGGTCGGCGGCGAACGATTCTCATCAGCGTAGCCATTTTGGTGTTCATGGGGGTCGCTGGCTATTATCTTGTTGACATCATTCGCCTTCGGATTGATTCATGGATCAATCCGTGGAATGACCCGGGCGGCGGCTCGTACCAGATCATTCAATCCATTCTGGCGATCGCCAATGGGGGGTTAAATGGACGTGGGCCTGGCTTGGGAAGCCCGGCGCTTGTCCCTGTGGCAATCTCCGATTTTATCTTCGCCGCCATCGCAGAGGAAACGGGTCTCACCGGAACCATCGGCTTGATCGCCATCTTCGGCATTATTCTGAACCGAGGCATTCGCATTGCATTGCGTGCGCCTACCATTTTCCGTCGTCTGCTGGCTGCTGGAGTGACGGCTTATCTGGGAGTCCAAGCCTTACTGATCATTTGTGGCAATTTGCGTTTGCTGCCACTGACTGGCGTCACCTTGCCATTCATTTCGTATGGTGGATCCTCTCTGCTTACATCCTTCATTGCTCTGCTTATTCTTCTGTTGATTAGCAATCACTTGGATGAAGAGCCTGCGCCTCTTCCCAAGCCGCAGCCTTATTTTGCACTGAGTTTGTTTCTTTCAGCAGGATTGTTTTTGGCTGCCCTGGCAAATGGATGGTGGGCAATCGTACGCGGACCCGACCTGCTCACGCGCTCGGATAATCCTCGGCGCATCATCGAAGATCGTTATGTGCCACGCGGGAAACTGCTCGACCGAACCAATAACGTCATCAACGGAACGGAAGGAACAACGGGGAGTTATTCGCGCGTGTACGAATATCCAGATCTTGCGCCTGTCACCGGATACAACAATCCCATTTACGGTCAATCGGGATTAGAAGCCTCCTTAGATGAATATCTGCGCGGTTTAAGAGGCAACCCCGCCACAACCATTTGGTGGAATCATTTGCTGTATGGGATGTCGCCGCATGGACTGGATGTACGTTTGAGCCTGGATCTCTATCTCCAATATCGCGCGGACGATATGATGAAAGATCATCGCGGTGCTGTTGTGTTGTTGAATGCGCAAAGTGGTGAGATTTTTGTCATGTCATCACACCCGACTTATGATCCTAGCAATCTGAATGAGATTGGCATGCGGCTAAACAAAGATCCTGACAAGCCACTGATCAATCGTGCCGTACAAGGACTCTATCCCAGCGGGGATATAATCGAACCTTTTGTTCAAGCAATATACGGAACCAAACCTATTACCCAGGCTGAAAGAAAAAAAGTATATGAAACGTTCGGCTTCTATCGCGCGCCTTTGTTGCGGGTGCAAGTAGCGGCACCAATTTCGGAAACCGAAGCGAAGGACTTGCATGTTTCGCCATTGCAGGTTGCATTGGCTGCTGGGGCGTTGAGCAACCATGGCACGATCCCTGCGCCGCGTATTGCCACGGCAGTCAACACGCCCAACGCGGGCTGGGTGGTGCTCCCAGCATTGGGAACGCCCAGCGAAGCGATCCAGCCATCGGCTGCGGATGAGACCGCGCAATCCTTAGTTGTGGATGGTGAAAGTTACTGGGCACATGTTGGTCAGGCTAAGAGTGATGAGTCGCCCGTCACCTGGTTTATTGCGGGAACCCCACCCAACTGGCAAGCCTCCCCGATGGTAGTCGTTGTACTACTTGAGGAGGATAATGAAAGACTCGCCCAACGGATTGGGCAAGAGTTACTCGTCGACGCGATGAATCCATAAAAGAAAAATGCCCTTGCACAGATCGCAAGGGCATTTCATTTCGAACAGAATCACATCCCGTTGTCGATATCCTTTGTGGAATAACCGGGACCGCTCTTGAAGAAATCGTAGTTCGGCTGAATATCGGGGGTCAGATCGACCACTTCGCCGGCCTCCAATTGTCTAGCCGTATCCAATACGATCGGACCACCATGATGGTTTGTGCCTTCAAAGTGGCCGGTGAGACCGACATTGCTAATATACTCGCCGCCTTTGGCGGTGTAGGCGGCGGGAACTTCATCTTCCGGGAAGATGGCAGCAAAGGGACATTCAGGAACGCATGCCCCACAATCAATGCAGGTATCCGGATCGATATAGATCCAGGGCCATTCATTAATCGGTTGACCGGGAACCATACATTCCACGGGACAAACATCGATACAACCGCGATCACGAACGCATAAGCTGGTAATAATATATGTCATTGGAATCTCTCCTTTTCGAGAAGGTATTTACGACTTTTGATCATTATATCTTGCTTCGTGTTTGGTGCAAAGTTCAGGGAGTGTCTAATGTGGGCTAAGCCACCGAGACCACAGAGCTTTTGAGTTTTTTCTCAGAGAACTCCCCTGGCACCGACCGTGATTTGCTCACCTCGATTTGCTAAGCAAATCGTGCGTGCCGGCGCATGTGTAGCAAATCAGGCAGGTGTGTGCTCTGTGGCAAAAGAAGGTTGAGCCCATTCTCTTGGACACTCCCAAAGTTCAAGGCAGGGTTGCAAGCCTATGCTTCGTCTTAAGGGTGGCTATTTATACCTGTCGGCTACAGCGTCCCAATTGACAACGTTCCACCAGTTCGAAATATATTCGGGTCGGCGGTTCTGATATTTCAGATAGTAGGCATGTTCCCACACATCAATTCCCAGGATGGGAGCCATTGCGTCAGAAAGCGGAGTATCCTGATTAGCTGTTGAAAGGACAGCTAGTCCGTCACCTTTCTTGACTAGCCAGGCCCAGCCTGACCCGAAGCGAGTCGTCGCCGCTTTTTCAAATTCAGCCTTGAAAGCATCGAACGAGCCGAACGCGGCTTCCAACGCTCTGGTCAACTCGCCATTCGGTGAGCCTCCCATTTTGGGTCCCATGATCTCCCAGAACATATTGTGATTCCAGGTTCCGCCGCCATGATTGCGGACTGCCATACGGATGTCTTCAGGGATCGCATTCAGATCGGAAAGCAAATCTTCGAGTGACTTGCCTGCCAGTTCAGGATGCTTTTCAATTGCCGCATTGAGATTGGTAATATAAGCTTGATGGTGTTTGGTGTGATGGATGCTCATCGTCTGTGCGTCGATATAGGGTTCAAGCGCATCCACTGCATACGGAAGTTTTGGTAATTCAAAAGCCATGATCCTCTCCTTTTGGTTGGTCTACAGATTTATATAAATCTAGGAAAAATTGTAGTCTTTCGGAGGGCGCATGTCAAGAAAAATATTCAATATAGTCAAAAATCGTTTTATGAGTATAATTTGCCGCATGTCTCATAATTTACTAATTTTTCAGAGTGAAATGTAGTTAAGCTTTGAATTTTTGTTTAGGTAATTATGCGGCACTCTGTAATTACCGGAAGCGTCGTGTAAATAAGGCGGACAGTAATAAACCGGCGCTACTATCGTTCTTAATGTTATACGTGGTTGCCATCATCGGTTGATATTTCTATTATGGATAGTGAATAGAAAGGCCAGGGCAGTTATGACCACAATTACTTTTAAACGCTCCGGTGGGTTTATCGGTAAGGGGATGAAATACGAACTGAATCTCAATCAGCTTCCGCAGAATGATGCCCACTCTCTTATTCGTTTGATCCAACAAGCGGAATTCTTCAATATCCCAGAAAACCTGATCGTGAAATTCAATCCAGACGAATATCAGTACACCATCACAGTGGATGCCGGTATTATTTGTCATACCGTGCGTACGAATGACACAACAATGCCCGCCTCTCTTCGTCCGCTCGTGGATGAATTATCTGCACTCAGAACTGTTGTTCAGTAAGAATATTTGACAATAGTTTGAAAGAGGACAGGCATCAACTAACGCCTGTCCTCTTTGACTTGTTTTATGATTACGATTAGTTGCCGCAGGGTGCGACGTTTCGCCAGTTTAGCACCACATCATTGACGGTCTGTGTGCCATTTGCACCATAGCTGAGGGTGAGTTGGCGGTTGCCGATTTCACCGCAAGCGCCATCTTTTTCTACATGATCCCAATCACCCAGCGTGTATTTGTATTCGATCTGGACTGTCTCTTTGCCCGTAAAGGTAATCGTCCAGTGAGTGGCGTCTACGCGCGTTAATGCAACAGCGCCTGGATCCCATTGTGGATGGCCGCCATCGAGGCGATCGAGGAACCCCGCAATATATACAGAGCGACCGGTTCCATCTGTGCTGGCCGGCACAGTGACATTGAAGGTCAGCGTCACGGTGCGGAGTTCAGCGGTAGCCGACACCTCGCTCGAATTCCCTGAGCGATTGAAGGAATTATCCACTGAACGGACAACATAATAATAGGTCGTGCCTTCAATGACCGATGTATCGGAGTAGGAGGTGGAGGTGAGGCGCACGATCATGGTGTACGATCCGCCAGAAGTATCACTGCGCAAGACTTCATAGCCATAGAGAGATGAATCGCCGGTAACTGCATCCCAGGCTAACTCGATCCCAGCAGGCGAAGCAGAGGTAACATGCAAGCCTGTGGGTGCAACAGGAGCAGAAGTATCATCACTCGGGTTGACCGTAAGCTGGCCAAAGGGGTTGGAAGAATTGTTTGGCCCGCTCACAGCGTAGAACCAGTCACGCCCATTTGTGGTGGTGTAGCGGTAGGTGTAATCAAATACTCCGGTCGTTTCAGGTAACATGCTTGCCACGAACTCATCATTATTGCCCACATCAACGTTGAAGCTGGCCTCTGTCCAAACCCAGGCTGCGCTCGTCGCTGGATCCGTTCCAACTGGGCCGAAGCCCAATTGCGCACGCAGGCTCGGAGTCGCGCCGGGTTGGTTCGTAACGCCATCAATCCAAACTTGGCCATACGCGTTTTCGGTACGATTGACTACACTGATCGTGTGGTTCATCGTCGGGGGCCACTGTAGATTCGCCCACCCAATCGTGTAGTGAGGCAAGGCACTGACTTCATTGGAGTAGCTGCTCTCGTTGCCGGTACTATCGACCGCAGTAACCACGTAGTAATACGTGCGCCCATTTTGCAGACCCGTATCGCTGAAGGTCGTCGACGTGAGGAGGGCAGCATTTGCTTTCACCCAACCGCCCCCACTTACGGGACTACGATAGAGGTTGTAACCAGCCGCACCGGGGACAGGATTCCATTCGAGGCTGACCAAGCCATTTCCCTCTTCGCTCACCTGCAGGCCTTCCGGTGCAGATGGAGGCTGGAGGTCAGTATTGCCAGTTAGCAGTACAACTGCACTTAGGGCTCCCAACGAGGTAGTTATTGTGCTGCCTGACACAGTGACTGGATTGTTCCCACCCGTCCCAACCACGTAGGCCTGGTTGAGGGATACTCCGTTTGGCAGATAGCCTCCCACAGGGATGGTTACTGA
Source organism: Anaerolineales bacterium (assembly GCA_036394895.1). Lineage (GTDB taxonomy): Bacteria > Chloroflexota > Anaerolineae > Anaerolineales > Villigracilaceae > Defluviilinea. The sequence goes on along the minus strand of DASWEH010000230.1, from coordinate 5,352 downwards.
GTGAGTCTCTCCACTGCGATTGATAATGATAACTGCAGCCTGACTGCTTGTCTTGCGACCATAGGCAACCACTTGTGCCGCGTCGTCCGCCAACAAGACCTTGAAATTACCGTGCACCAGGGCATCATTGGTGCGCCGGATGGTATTCAACATTTGATAATGGTTGAACAGATCTTGATCAGGGGTACCACCCCGATCCAGCCACGGATAGGTACGGCGGTCATCCGGGTCGTCGTCGCCCGTAACGCCAACTTCATCGCCATAGAAGACCGTCGGCGCGCCTGGCACAGTGAACTGCACAAGTGAGGCAAGACGCTGTCGCCGTTTGCCTTCCTCTACGTTTGTCGTGTTTTGTTCCTTGCTTGCAGTCATCTCTTCGCCAGGCGTAAGTGTCCAGCGGATGCGCTCGGTGTCATGGCTATCCAACAGATTCATCAGGGAGTAGTAAGCTGCATCGGGGTAATCTTCGCGAACGGATTCGAGGCGGGAAGCAAATTCAGAGGGAAGAATGATGCGACCGCTATCGGCGAAGCCCTTCGAGTCAAAGCCTTGCGGGGCAAGGAAACCGACCACCGCGTCCCTCAAACGATAGTTCATGCTGGTATCGGCGCGGTCGCCGCGCAACATGCGCAGGAGGGTGCTATCCTTCTGCCAGGTCTCGCTGATGATCAACGCGTTGGGCTTGGTAGTCTTCACTACGCCGCGGAAGGTTTCCCAGTAGCCAGCTGGGAAAGAGGCATCGCCCATCACGTCCATACGCAAACCACCTGCACCAGCATTTAACCAGTGTTTCGAAACGCTGTCTGGGTTGGTTAAGAAATATTGTTGAACGGCAGGCAGATCTTTTTTGATGACCGGGATCGAGTCAAACCCAAACCAGCCGTCATAGGTAGCTGAGTTCGGACCGGCACTGCCCGCACACGTTCCAGCACCCGCGGCCACCTCATGGAAAGTGAACCAGCTTCGATACGGAGATTGAAGCGACTCGCAAGCTCCGACCGTGGCATAATGCTGATAGCGATCAAAGATAGGGCTATCGGAAGACATATGATTGAATACGCCATCCAGCACGATCTTGATCCCAACCTGATTGGCATGCTTAACCAGATCCTCCCAATCCTTCTGCGTGCCAAAATAAGGATCGATCTTATAGTAATCCTGGGTATCGTAGCCATGATTGGATCCGCTGTCGAAGATCGGATTGAAGTAAATGGTGTTGACACCCAGCGAATGTAGATAATCGATATATTGGTCGACGCCTTTGAGGTCGCCGCCATAGTAATCACGACCGCGCGGAGCTTCCTTGGTGGGACTCCAATCAGGCGGCGTCGAATCGAAGCGCCACGGACAGTTGGTAGCTGCATCTGCATAATTGCGGCAATAGCCTTCGGGCAGAATGCCCCACGGGAGCTTGAGGACTGGGTCATCGTAGCGGACGTCATTGGTCTTGGGATCGTTACTGGCACGCCCGTTGCGGAAACGGTCTGGGAAGATCTGGTAGATGCTGGCGCTCTCCGCCCAGGCTGGCGCGCTGAACCCGGATTGATAGAACATCAACGCGTAGCTGTTATCGATGGGATCGTCAGAAGTAGCGCCCAAGCCGCCATCCAGAGCAGAGGTATTGTCCGCGTAGTAATCGGTGTCACTGCCATCAGTGACGATGAAGCGATACCATAAATTGTTGGGCGTAGCCTCATTGAGGGTCGCCTGCCAATAGTCGCAGGTCTCAGATTCAAGCCCTGCCTGATAACATGACACATCCCTCGCGGCGGGCGTCATCCTGACGATCTTCTGTCCGCCAGCGTTGAGGTCGTACACACGCAGGGATACACCAGTCACGTCGTTATGAAAAGTGCGGAAGCGGATGAGGACAGGTGTCTCGGCCGTGACCGCCCCACCAGGTGTGCGATAGAGCAAATCACGCGAGTCGTGACGTAAGCCATCCCATTCAACGTTATTATCCGCGGCATGACCGGCAAGGATCGTCAGGATATGCGAAGTTGCATTGTATTTGAACGTGACCTTTGCGTTGTTTGCTGGGACTGTGAACGGAATATTCGCGCCGCCGGGTGTGCCGCCCTGACCATAATTTTCATCCCAGCTTTCGTTGATTGCTACCTTACCTTCATAACTGCCGGCGAGGAGAGCGGTGGTTTCAAAAGTATAGATACCATCTCCATCAACATCCTGCAACCACGAACGAAGGCAACTCGGATCCCAATCGCCAGGGCAGCCCAGCTCAGATTGGAAACTGCCCGGCGCAACAGCAATCACCGAGCTTTTATTATCAGTAACCCAATGGGATTTGTGATCATAGTAGAACTTGACAGAGGCGGCCTCACTTTGATTCACTGGGATATTGGCCCCATCGGGTACAGCATGCAGACCATAATTCTCCGTCCAGGCATCGTTGAGGGCACCCTTGTATTCATACGATCCAACAGGAAGCGGGAAAATTCCTTGCCAAACATCATCGCTTGCATCATAGGTAAGATGCGTCGCCGCGCAGGCAGGATCCCAGTCGTTTGCGCAGCCCGCCTCAGACTGCAGAGATCCTGCAATCGTTACGTTAGTTGGATTGGGTGTATGCGAAGCAAGAACAGATGTAGGTGTCATCACCCCCGTTATCAGTGTGACCAGGCTCAAACCAGAAATAAATAAACGATGAAAAGCCAGTCTCTTCATATTCATTACAATCTCCTCTAAAGTTGGTTTTTGATATTACCGCTTGTCTCACGCATAACATGCGTAACTTTGCTTTTCATATGTGCTTGTAGGCTGAAATTCATACTTCAAGTAAAGTGAATTATGCGGCACTCTGTAATAATGTCAAAGTTCACTTCTTATTGTAATGATTGAAGAAAAGAAGTCAATATACGATGAGGTTACATTTTGTTACACCAAAGACCTAACCACGGAGTCACGGAGACACTGAGAAAAAGTGTTGAAAAACTCCGTGACTCGGTGTTTCCGTGGTTAGAGTTATCTCAATCCCTCATTCGACAATGGGGTTTCACCTTGCACACTCTTCCCCTCTTCGGTTATCCTTGCGCCTATGAGCAAGGGACGATTGGAAGCCTTTAGCGATGGCGTGATTGCCATCTTGATTACCATCATGGTACTTGAACTACATGTGCCGGAGGGTGCAGATTGGTCTGCATTACGCGGGCAGGCGCCCATCTTTTTGAGTTATGTGCTCAGTTTTGTCTTTTTGGGCATTTACTGGAATAATCACCATCATTTGTTGCAGGCGGCAAAGCAAGTCAATGGAGCCGTCTTGTGGGCGAACCTGCATTTACTGTTCTGGCTCTCGTTGATCTCATTCGTAACTGGCTGGATGGGTGAGAACAATTTCGCAGAGTTGCCTGTGGCATTGTATGGCATAGTCTTGTGGATGTCGGGGTTAGCTTATTACGTATTGACACATACCCTGGTTGCTCTGCATGGCAAAGACTCTCTCATCTCGACCGCATTAGGGAACAGGATCAAAGAGATCGGTTCGTTGGTAGCTTATACCGTGGCGATCCTCTTCGCTTTTATGAATACGAATGTTTCGCTGGCAATCTATGCGTTTGTTGCGTTCATATGGCTGATCCCGGACGCACGCATTGAAAAGACGCGCGCAAGCTAAAGCATGGAAGGATATTCTCTTTCATGTATAACCAACGTTTTCGCAGTGACAAAAGGGAAGCCCCAAAACCCTAGCCACGGATTTCACTGATTCTTTTGGACAATCTGCGCAAATTCGTGAAACACCTGCACTGGCGCCAGGTGCAAGTGTCCGTGGCGAAGAACTTCCGGCTTCTCCATCATCCCGCTAGAAATGAGAGGCCCAGGTTCCTTTTGTTTACTGTGATTATATTGAGTGAGGCAGTTTGGCTGAGCAGGACGAAAATCAGCGTGGAGAATCTTTAGAGTCTACACTCGATTCCATAAGTAAAGGATAAATTATCCGTTGCCGAGTTCTATCGTTTACAACTTATTGGAGGCTTGCCGCGAAGCGGGCTGTCCCATTTGCCGCCTGGAACAGAAAAGCGTGGAACGGTATCTGGATAACCAGTTCTACGAAAACGTAAACTCCCCAAAATGGCGTGATCGATTGCGTGCCAGTTTGGGTTTCTGCCGTGAGCATGCCTGGTTGGGGGTCGACCAACGTTTGGGTGACGCTCTGGGTTATTCGATTATCTACCGCGATATCATCAACTCGATCCTCACGCAGTGGAATGATGAGGGTAGTCTCACGCCTGCGGGGCGCGGACGAAAGTCTTTGCGGCGACAGATCCCTGAATCCGTGCGGAATATGATCGAGAGAATGCGGAAAGCTCTTACCCCTCACAAACGTTGTCCTGTTTGTGAGTATAGGGATGAAACGACTCGTACTCTGCTCTCTGTTCTGATGGAGGAGCTGAAAACACCAGAGATGACAAATGCTTTACAGGCTTCAGAAGGTCTGTGCCTGCCACACTTGCGGCAGGGTCTCGAACAAGTCAAGGACCTCTCCGTCTGTGAGACACTTCTCACCATCCACCGTGAAAAGCTTGAAAGCCTGCGAGCGGAGCTGGCAGAGTTCATTCGTAAGAACGATTATCAGCTGATCAAAGAGGGCTTTGGCAAGGAAGGAGATGCCTGGCTGCGCGCGATTGGGATCGTCGCGGGCAGAAGAGCAGAATAAGAGCGAGTCTCCCAGCGCCGCACGTGCCGTATAATGGAGATGTCAAGCTAAACACCGATTTCGATGTTTTCGAAATCCATCCTACGAAGGAGTATAAAATGGCCTATACCCTGGATACAAAACTTGGCGAAATTTTGAAAGACACTCATGCAGTGGAAATTTTGGAACGACATGCTCCCGGTGTCTCGAAGAATCCTATGATCGGATTGGCAAAGGGAATGACCTTAAAGTCTCTGCTTGCCATGCCGCAAGCCAAACAGGCGGGGATTACCGAAGACATGGTCTCAAAAGTGCTGAGGGAGATCAACGCTCGAAAGTAATCCCGCTTGACCTGTCGTGCTGCAAGCCGCCCCTTACCAGGGCGGCTTTTTCATGTCTGATCTACGTCTTTTTGTGTGACCGGCGTTTAAAAGCGCTCGAGAACTCAATTTTTGAGAAGTCTCTTAAGAAAGGAGTCCAAGTGCCGCAATGACTACTGAAGCAACAAAGCCACCCCGAAGGCAATCATCCAGACTGACCACACGAGATAGCTGATCGCGTTGATTGTACTGGCTGGTTTGAAACCCGTTTCTTCAAATACCCCGACAAATATTCCAAGAGCAGGGAGGATTCCCAGCCAGCCCATTAACGGACTCACCAGGCGGGTCTGTATAATCGCAAGGCATAGCAGGATTGTCCAT
>DASWEH010000229.1:0-3521 GCA_036394895.1 Anaerolineales bacterium | reverse complement strand
GATTGGCTGTCGCCCCGCATACCCCGCTTCGATCTCATGCCAGAAAGCAATATCTCCTTCGCCATATTGCCAGCACAAATAGACTTCGCGTCCATCCTTTAATGCTGGGAAATCCAGCAATCCCAGATTGATATCTTTGATCAAAACATCTGTCGCCTGAATCTGATGAATTAGCGCATCGAACTTTTCAAAATCCTGAACCATATTACTGAGTGCACGGTTGCCACCATTCCCTGCAGACTTTTCAATCGCGGGCCAGGCTTCGGGCTGATTCTTAAGGATCTTTAGGCGAATTGCCTGAACTTCATCCATCAAGGGACGAATCAGGTTCAAGGTTTCGTTGGCTTCCTGAAGAGTAAAGTATTTTTGTGCCATAGTTAATTTAACGACCTATTGGATTCGTAAATCCTTAGCTTCCTTTAGTAAGGTAGCGAGAAATAAACAAGAAATCATCAAACCAGTCAATACCAACAGAGGCAGGGTCATCGAACCTGTGTCAGGAGATTTGAAGGCATCCATACCGAGGATGAAAATGATACCCGAAATTTGTCCCATCAGTAAGAGCAAGCCATTGGAGGTTCCCTCCGGTGCAGGATAGGTGATCTCCGCACCATATTGAAATCCGATCGGACCCGCGCTAAGGAGGAAGAAACCAAAAAGAAAAGAAGAAATTAACAGAAGAGAATACATACCAGCGAAGGTGACTCCGATCAATCCCACGGTAGCGCCCAGCACGGCGAGGATCAGAAAAGGGACGCGTCTGCGAGAACGGTCAGAAAGCAGCGGGATGACTAGCGCGCCGAGAATCCCTCCAAAAATCATGGCGCCTCCCGCGTTCCCAGCTTGCGTAATGGAGAACCCTCTTGGATTAAGGACCTCCTCAATCCAAGTTGTGATTGCGTTGAAGGCTCCCAATCCCACAAAGAAAATAATCAATAGCAAGACAAAGTCACGTTGACGGATCATCTTTGAAAGACCAGTAAGTGATAAGGAACGATCTTCTTGATTTGTAGCATATGGCGGCGAAGGAGGACGTTCACGAATGAATAGAAAAAATATCAACATCGCAATGATAGAGACAATCCCGTAACCCACAAGCACGCCAGAAATGCCTGACCGGAGCGCAAAATAAGGAGTCAGGGCAAGACCCACAAGGATTCCCAAATAAATTGCCAGCGAACCCAAGCCTGTCGCGGTCGCCCGTTCCTCCACGGGAAACCAACGCGCCGCAACGGTCGTGACCGCGTTGAGGATAAAGGGCTGACCAATAGCGATGACAATTTGTGCAATCAGAACGAGTTTGTAATCTGAGGCAACGAGTCCGCGCACGAGACCAAAGATGCCTGTCAACGCTGCACCAATGCCCACGCCGACGCGAACGCCATAAGTGTCAATGACCCACGAAGCTGGAAATGACACAAGAATATAAACGATCATGAAGATCAAGGAAAGGAGTCCAATGCTTAGCTCGGAAACCTGATAATACCCAACAGCATTGCTTGTGATTGGAGCGAAAGTAATCCACAACAACTGGTTAACTGCAATAATGCTCATAAAGGCTAGTAAAACCACCCAGCGGTAAGGATAAACTTGAACGTTGGCTTGTTCCATGAAAAGGTCTCCTCTGCTCTTAACTCTCTAAAAGAAACACCCTAAGGAGGCAATGGTTCCCTTATGTTGAAGTCAAAATGTAAAGGAAGACATTCCTAAACCAGGAATGTCTTCCAAAAAAAATGGTTGATGTGTCACAAGCTTAAACAGGTAAAGCCTGATAGCCTTTCTTCTTCACGGCTGCAATGATCTGCTCATCTGTCAACTTGGATTCATCATACTCGACGGTCATTTGGAGTTTGTGGTAACTGGCGTTAATCTCTTTGACACCGTCGAGAGTATCTTCAAGCGATTCGAGTTTCATGGCACAGTTGGTACACGTCATATCAGGGACTTTGAACGTTTTTTTAACCATAGGTATCCTCAAAGACCTGTCAGGTCTGGTGATTTTTACTCAAACACAATCTGACCCGTGTACATTCCCATGGAGCAGGTGAAAAACAAGGTATTTCCTTTTTCTTGCGCAGGAATATTGACTTGAACGGTCCCAGTATCGGGCAACAATTCGTAATAATCGAGGGAGGGGATCACAAAATCGCGCGCGCAGGAATAGGTTTGATTAGTCACCAAATTCAATATGAAATTTTTTCCAGCGGGAGCACTGATCGTTTGTGGAAAGTACCCTTCATTTTGAACGTAGAGAACCACATCTCCTTTGGCAAAGGAAGATTGTGCAGCTTGCGCTACGAGTGCTGGACCACTGTTTGACGGGAGCAGGCTGCGGGTCAGGTTTTGAAACGAGAGCTGTGATCCTAAAACATTCAGGCCGCCATTGATCGTCACGAGTCCCAAGATCAGTACCACCGCTGCGACAAATCGCATAAAGAGGTTTTCGAGGCGTGAGCCCAATTCTGTCGTCAAGTAGGCGACAATAAAGAAGACAGGGCTTGTCCCAAGTGTGAAAGCAAACATAAGCGCAGCCCCCATCGCCATACTACTTGTCCCAAGCGCCGCTGCCATCATGGCTTGAGTCACGCCACAGGGAATAAAGACAGTCAATGCGCCGAGAAAGAGTGGCGTGAATGTGTCTGTCCCTTTTGCGGTGCGACGGATGTAGCGCGTGATAAATTTCGGAGGTTCAATGGAAAAGTAACGAAAGATGGGGTGCACATTGAACATACGTAATGCATTGCCCAGCATGAAAACGCCAATCAAGATCATCAAGATTGCGCGTGTTGCCGGGCTAAGAGTGAGGTATGAACCCAGCAGACCCAGCAATGCACCCAGCACCGTGTAGGCAACAATTTTCGCGATCAAGAAGAGAAAAATGGGAAACGCCGAGTTTGAACGCGGGGCTGGTTGGTTCTTTTTGCCGCGCTGCTTTTTGCGCTCCGCGTGCGCGGCCTGTTCGAGATAATCCTGCTCGATCTGATGAGCGAGTGAACTTGCCAATAATCCACCTTGAACTGCGAGGCAACTCAAACCACCTGTTGTGATGCCAGTAATGAAGGCCACTGCAAGTTGACTCATCCCACCTGAGTTATTTGCGATGTTTACATCGTACGTGTTTGATTGAAAGACCATCATTACAATGGCAACGGTGACAAACACAATGCCGAGTGTAATCAAGATGACGGGATCAATCGATGATTTTCGGTTTCTTGACATTTGACCTCAAAAGTTACAAGTAAACCAGTAAGACCTCGGAAATCCTTTTGAGCATTGGAACAAAGAAATCCGAAGCCTGCTGGTCACCTAACGCTTCCCGTCATCCCAAACCACAAAGGGCATATTAATGACAACACCCGGTTGTTCGATAATAAGTTCGTTATTCGCTTCTGCTTTCAATACTTCAGCAACAGAGGTGAGTTCACGAGCACTGACCCCGTCTGCCCATGTGATCACATTCAAGCGGCGTAGAGGAGTATAGCCGTCCGTTCCGGGAGGGTTATCAAAAACATCCGATTGGA
>DASWEH010000228.1:0-3689 GCA_036394895.1 Anaerolineales bacterium | reverse complement strand
GGAATATTCATCGACTCGGAAGGATCGTATGGCGGCTGAATGGATTGATACTGCGGCGCAACGAGCCCACTCAGGAATACTTTACCGAGTAAAACAAATTTTGTCACCTCGCCGCGTGAAGCAGAGGTGGCAACTTCAGGGCAAGTCTTGCGGAAGTTTTGCATGGCTTCATCATGGAAAGACGCGATCAGCGCTCTATCCTGCATACTATATTTACGGATCAAATCACAAAGCGGTTGGTCAATCGGATTTTGCGTCAACTTGATCTCGATCACGTAGCGCATCTGTGGAAATTTTTGGAAGAGTTCCTCTAATGTTGGCACCTGGATACCCTGTCCGCGATACGGGAACGTCTTGCCATCATCGCTTGACCATTGGTAGGCGGCGTCGAGTTGCTTCAGTTCTGGAAGAGTCAAATCTTCGATCAGGCCTCTACCCTCTGTAGTCCGGTCAACTTTTTCGTCATGCATCAAAACGATTTGACTGTCCTTCGTGAGGTGCGCATCCATCTCAAGAACATCTGCTCCAATTTTGACGGCATTTTCAAAAGCGTACATTGTATCCCCTGGCCAGATCCCATCCCCACCTTGGTGTGCAATGACTAGAGGATGTTGTAGATTTGTATAGTAACTTTTTGACGGTGCATCAGGTGTCGAAACGAAAAGGAAAATAATCCCCAGAAGTAAGAATAACGCAAGAATACGCAGCGATTTTCGATTCATAAATGTTTCCGAAAGAAAATTCGGATGATTTAAAGATGGTTTTCCTGGAGGGTAAGCGATAAAAGAAAAGACCCGATGAATGACAATCGGGTCTCTTTGGTTAACCCATTCCCAGATAACGGGCAATTGCCATAAAGATCACGGCTAAGATGAGCGTTATGCCAGATATCCTTGAATAAGTAGCTTGTTGTTTTTGCAGCGTCTGCATTTGTATAAGTTGCGCAGAAGAGGGTTTGCCTTGCATTTGCGCACCAAGCTGTGCCATGGCTTTGTTTATGCGACCTACGAGTATGCCGAATACAAAGCCAATCAGCGCGAACCCCGCACCAATGCTAAGGCCAATCGCAAAGCCTGAGCGTAGCCAGGCTGCCCCAGCTCTCGCATCCAACGCGAATAGGATAAAGCCTGCAAGGATTGTTGCGCCTGCTGCGCTGGCTATCCGATTGCTGATTTTCATTTTGTTGATCAAATATCCCATGAATTTTTGTCCCGCTTCTCCAGTTGCATCGACTGTGGGGCCGATGAAGAAAAACGACATCAGTGCACTGCCAACCCAAAACACTCCACCTACAATGTGAATGATACGAAGCAGCCAGATCAGGTAAATCATTTTTCTCTCCTTTTGATAAACTGAATTCCGACATAATAACACCAAATTTAAAACGGTGTGAAGTTGCCTCTGTGGGCGGAAGCAGCCTAGATTCAAAGGTGGAATCGACTTTCAGTAAAGAACATGACCATTCTTTTGCATAGCAGTTCAGCCGCGAAGGATCGCAAATCAGGATAGGGAGGGACAATGTTTATGACAATCTTCACTTGTTTGGTCAAAAGCTAAGTCTATCACCGCGCAGACGTATGACCCGTGGTTTATCCCGCCATTGTTTATTTTCTCAATGCCTGTGCAATCACACTGCCAATCAGTCCCAGCCAATAGGCGATGGTGTAATAAATAAACATCGGTTGTCTGCCACGTCTCCAGAGCAAATACACCGAAATCAGCGCCAGCAATGCCACAACGTATAAGTCAAGCCCTATCTCTTCAAAGCCGAGGTTAGCAAGCACGGCCGCGCCTAAGAATAATGCATTCAATGAAAGCACGGCAATATCTATGTTGGAGATCTTCGCTCTATAAGGAAAGATATTCTGGATAAATAAGATCGCTGCATTGACCATCACAAAACCTGTAAAGAACACCCAATGGCTGAACTCATCATCATTGAAAATGACAATACGACATAGATCGCTTGTCGTATCTGTCGCGCAAAATCGTACATGCAGATAATTTGTTACTTCATGGTCACCATAACTTGCTGCAGTGAAATATAAGCCAATGATGAAGACCAAATTCCATGCTATGTGTGCGCGTCCTTCACGGGCGGGCGAGTCATATTCGATTGTTTTCTTGAGAAGATAGAGAGCTACTAGACTAATCAGCGACAGGAGGAGCATGTTGTTGAAATCCACCCAGCGTAGAAATTCATTGGGCAAAACGTATCCCAGTGTCCACGTTCCTAGTCTGTTGATCGAAACAAGTGTTCCAACGAGCGATTGTATACCGAGTAAAGTGTGGATGCGTTTCATGAAGGTTTCTCTTCAACCTTGCGAAGGCTCACAGCTTTCGGGCAGCCTTCGCAAGATTTTTCTTAACAACACAAAACTCCTGGCAAAGTAACTTGTTTTGTAAGGAATGCCTTGCTCAATTTGTCCTTTCCTTAGGTGAATTTATGTCTGTCTCAAATGCTCAAAAAACCATTACGCAAGCGCTGACTACGTGGGAGGGTGTATCAACCGCACCCCATCGATTTGGCGGAGTGGAGTATCGTCTCGGCACTCGCGAACTTGGTCATATTCATGGGGATCATCTCGTGGATATTCCTTTCCCCAAAAAGGTACGCGACGAAATTGTGCATACTGGACTCGCAGAACCTCATCACATTTTGCCGGAAACAGGCTGGATCAGTTTTTATTTACGCGAGGAAAGTGATGTGCAAAAAGGGATTGCACTTTTGCGCCGCTCTTATGAGATTGCATTAAGGCAAAAACAGCCCCGTTAAACCTAAACGTTTGTAAGGTTTTCAATTGCTTGTTTGGCTAATGTATGCAATTCACGGTCCGCGCGATTCGCAACAATTTCCTGCAATGAGTGTAAGGCACGTGGATCTTTCAAAGATCCCAACGATTCAATTACTTGTTTTTTTACTTCACGCTCAGGATCATTCAACATTTCCAAAAGGATCGGCGTCACGCGCCCATCTTTGATTTTGGATAGCGCAGCGATGGAATGGATTCGGATCCACATTTCGGGATGGGATAAGGCTTCAAATAATACGTCAACGGCAGGTATGCCAAATTGAGTGAGGGCCTCGGCTGCTACTTTTCCTACTTCATGATGTAAATCGTAGAGTGCCATGCCGAGTGGCTCGATAGCACGGCGATCACCCGACTTCCCGAGCAGTGCCGCGGCAAATTTGCGGACAGTCCCCTCTTTATCTTGCAATGCTTCGATAAGAGGGTTGACGGCTGCAACGCCCATCTTTTCAATGGCTAACAATAAGTCACTTGCTGCATATTCACGCTCATACCACCAATAGGAATCGTGCAAAGCTTCCAAGAGATAGGGGAGCGCGGCAGGATGTCCCGTATTCTCTAAGGCGCGCGCTGCGGCTTGACGGACCTCGATCTTTGGATCATCCAGCAGAACATTGGTGATGTCATCGAATGTGGATGGATCTTTGAAGTATCCCAGCGCGAGACATGCGGCGATACGGACTTCATCTTCTGGGTCTTTTAGAGCATTGAGCAGCGGTTGGATTGCTTTTGGATCGCCGATTTTTCCCAACGCCAATGCAGCGCGCGAGCGGACAGTAAAATATTCTCCCTGCAACGCTTCCAATAATGCAGGAACAGCACTGCGATCTTTATTGATCCCAAAAATTTCAGCTACGCGTCCGCGAATAATTGGATGCG